>JANXRS010000477.1 GCA_025356745.1 Arcicella sp. | reverse complement strand
TGGAATATTTCTAAGTGTCCAGCTTATTATTTGTTTAATCATGGTTGTATCTTTCTAAATATTTACAAAGTTAAAAAAACCTTATCAGAAATAGCCACAAAGACACGAAGACACCAAGAAAAATATTCTTGGTGTCTTCGTGTCTTTGTGAAAAACAGTACTATTTATAAATCACGAATCCAGATATTTCTGTAACTTACCAAATTTCCATGATTTTGCAAATGAATTGGTCCTTTACCATGAACAGGATTGGTTGGTTGTCCAATATAATTGGTGATTCCTTGAATGGCAGTATGATTTTGAACAATTACGCCATTGTGCAGAACAGTAACATACGGAGGAATTTCAACGCCACCATTTACCGTAAATTTTGGAGCGGTATAAATGATATCATAAACATTCCATTCTCCCATTTTTGATGTAGCATTTACCATTGGAGCGGTTTGTTTATAAATCGAACCTGCCTGTCCATTACGATACGTACGATTTTGGTACGAATTTAATACCTGTACTTCATACATTCCTTGTAAAAAAATACCGCTATTGCCTTTTCCTTGACTCTTTTTGTCTTCGCCTTCCATCGGTGAACGCCATTCGATGTGTAATTGAAAGTCACCAAACTGTTTTTTTGTTGATATGCCACCAGCACCACCAACTACGGTCATTGCTCCGTCTTCCAACTTCCATTTTGCCACACTGCCATCGGTGGTTGATTCCCATTGGTCAAGATTTTTTCCGTCAAATAAAACTACCGCATCCGAAGGAATCGTTCCAGGTGTAATTACTCGAACCTCTGGATCCCAATATTCAGTTACATCTGGTTTGTCAGGATTTTTTTGTGCAAAACGGTGGTCTTGTCCATTCACATAGAGTGCTGAAATGGATACTAAAACGGTAAAAATTACTTTTTTGTTGATTTTCATTGAATGTTTTTGTTAGTTTATGGTATTATTGAAATATAAAATTATGTCTAAGATTATTAATCGTCAAATTAACACCGTAAAATTATTTTTATTGTGCTTATTTATCCTCTTTTATTCAAGTTCTCACGCTCAAGCAAGCACATTTAAGTACTTGGATATGAATACGATTTTGAAAGATAGCAAGATGCAATCAGCTAAAAGTCAGTTAATTAAAGGTTGGGTTATGCGGGCCAATGGCAGTAATTTTTATATAGAAAGGCAAGCAGAAGTTTTTTTGCCTCAATCCGCTTTAAAAAGTATGGAAAATAATGCGAATGTCGTTTCAAAAAACGTAGGGGGGAAAAAAGTGATGATGATGAAAACGAAAGCCTATTTTTTAATGACGATTGAAAAAAGATTTCCTAATGAAAAATTAGAGCTATTCAGAACCACTGCAAAAGCCATTTATCAAACTGAATATTACACAATTTTCCTCTGGCAAGAACATGGTTTCACTTATTCAAACAAAACAATTCCAAATAATTTGAATGAAGAATTTTGGAGTATTGAAAAATTACTCGGTAGTCTCTGGAAGTAATTTTTTGAAATATATTATATCACTCTTTAACTTGTAAATTAACGTTATGAAACCAGATATTCCTAAAAAGGCTCCGGGACAACGAATGGTCAATAGAATGCCATTAAGAACAAAATGGCTTCTGTGTGCAGCGGCAGGACTTCTACTATTTGGCTTTGGAATTTCCGTTGTAAGCACGGCGGCAACTATCAAAGCTGACCTTACTTCCTCTTTCTCAAGATGGTTTGTGATGGGACTTTATGGATTGATTCTCACAAACTTAGGCTTAGTTCTTTTTGGTCAAGCCATTCGATTTAAAGTATTAATGGATGTTAATAAACGTTTTAGTAAGCAAGAAAAGGAAATAACTAAGCACGTTAAAAAATTAAATCATCTGGGGGAAATAATTAGAAATAAAGAAGATAGAAAAGGGAAATAATCAATTTGATAGTAGATTTTCGTAAATCTGGTCTTAAAATAAAAAACCCATCCGTTGAGATGGGTTTTTTGATTCTTAGAAGAAATTGTACAAAATTACTTCGCAGCCTTCGCAGCAAACTCAGCTTTGATACTCTCAATATCAATTAACTTGATTTCGGGAGTTGAGGTCAAAAACTTAATTGAGTTCACTTTGTTAGTGGCTATACTCTTGTTTCTTCTATCTTTTCTTTTGAGTCTTGTAACAGCCATTATGAACAGATTTTAAATTGAAGTGCAAAATTACGGATTTTTTCTTTTTCTACCAAAT
>JANXRS010000440.1 GCA_025356745.1 Arcicella sp. | reverse complement strand
AGACCAACTCCCGACGTGCTTACTACCGACCTGCACAAGCTGTCAATACCGGTCGCCCCCATGTTATAATTGGGATTGCAAAGATAATAGAGTTTTTGGATTAAATTTGAAAAATTATCCAAAATTATCACATTTACTTTCCAACTCTAACCGTCAATCCGCCGAAGACAAAACTTCCAGAAGCAGGTTCAAAATAACGATTGGCAGTGGCATTTATTTGGATATTTGCGTTGTAATTTTCATTGAATAAATTATTAATTCCGATGAAAGGTTCAATTACTAAATTCTTTAATTGCTTGCGATAACCCATTCTTAAATTAACCGTTGCATAACTATCATTTGTGTTTAAATTAGCATCGTCTGCGTAAAGCTTACTGATGTCCCTTATTTGTGCAATTGCGTAGATTCCTATGCGTGAGAAATACCTTATTTCACCGTAAATATTATGTTTAGGAATTCCTGGTAGCATATTTTTATCAAATTTACCTGCCGTTGTTTGATAGGATTTGTACTGAAAATCTGAGTAAGTATAATTAAAATAAGTTGTCAAGCCTGAACGGATTTTATAGGTAAAGCCCAATTCTAATCCCTTTCTCTCCGATAGTCCTGCATTTCTAAAATAAGTTCTCCCAACCTGATTTGCTAATTGATAAGGCACAATTTCATCTTCAACTTCGATATAAAAAACTGAAACGTCTGCTCTGAACTTTTTGCCAAAAATTCCTTTATAACCTACTTCATAATTTCTTGATTTTTGTGGATTTAGGTCAGGATTGAAACCGCCAAGTCCTGTTGGATTATTGGATAATTCATTCAAAGAAGGAGTTTCAAAATTGGTTGAAACATTGGTAAAAACAGAAGATGAAAGGTTAGGAGAGAAGGATAATCCCGCCATCGGACTGAATCGTTGGAAAGATTGTGTGGCAGATTGATTTCCGTCGGAAATCAATTTATCTGTAATCTGTAAACGAATATCATCAAAACGAGTATTTATGGATAATTTCAGTTTCGGAATTATGGTAAATTCTTGTAATAAAAATACTCCAATATTTCTAAATTCTTCAACTTGATTAAGTCTCAAAGTTCCTTTTTCTCCTGCCAAATTATCAAACCGTTGTCGATTATCTTGCTGATTCTCCAAATCTACGCCTGTTTTTAGTCGATAATCTTTAGTTGTAAATTGATAATTAAATCCTCCCCCCGAAAAATCACGGTTAAAAGCAATTTGACCGCTGGCTTGAAGGGCTTGTTTATTTGCAAAATCACGGTTTAAATAAAATCCACGAGCATTAATTTGATGTTTTTGATTGAAAATATGGTCGTAAATCAGGGCAATTCTTTTCTGTTTGAAAGTTTCAGAAGCATCAAAAGTGAGGTTTTGAAGACGTGCCTGTTGTCGGTTTTTATCAATTTCAGATTGAATTAATGCTCCTGGATCTTCGGCACGTGGACTGTCGATATAATTGACTAAAAATGTGAGTTTATTTTTATCCGTAAAATTGTAAATGAGTTTTCCATTTAAAAAATTACGTTCAATTGAACTGTGGTCACGGTAGCCTGTGCTTAAAAGGCGAGAAGCGGAAACAAAATACATGAATTTTCCTATTCCTTGACCCGTTTTAAATTGGTATCGTTGCAATCCATAAGCTCCAATATTAGCTTGTAATTCAGCAAAATTTTCTTTTGCATTTTCTGAAAAAATACTGATTACCCCACCAGAAGCATTTCCATACAGACCAGATGAGGGTCCTTTAATAACTTCTATCCGTTCCATTGTTCCAACATCTAAATTTCCCACTTTCGCCGTGCCATCGGGAATAGATTCTGGAATGCCGTCGGAGATAATTTTTATTCCTCTAATTCCAAAAGATGCTCTTGCTCCAAAACCTCGAATAGAAATCCGTAAATCTTGAGCAAAATTTTCGGAATTCATCGCAAAAACCCCTGAAATCGCTCCCAGTGATTCAAAAAGAGATATCTTTGATTGTCCAATTTGTAATCTTGATTGGTCGATAACCGTAATTGAAAGGGGTGTCTGAATATCTTTTGTGATAAATCTTGAAGAAGAAATGGTAACAGGCTCAAGTTCTTTTGAGGTCGTAGTCGTATCAATTTGAGCGAAAACGATTACCGAATTTAAGGTCAAGAAAATTGTAAAAAATTTGTACATAAATCTTTGTTTTTTTGTGCGTTAGTAGCGAAGCTATATAAAGTTACACAAAAAAACCTAAAGAGTCGAGATTTAGCAGGGTCGTAGTATGAATTGAATTATAAGATTGTATGAAAATAAGGATATTAATCTTGGGTATTTTAAGTACAAAGGGAAAGTGGAAAATTGTTTCTTCAAGTCCGCCAACTTTTGGATAAATTACTCCACTTTCTTTGCAAATACGGCTTTTTGATTGGTAGCTCTTTGCTCATCTGTTTTGTGTCCGCCAACACAGTGCAGGGTGCAGAACTCTTAACTTCCATAACATCTTCCCCCAAAGTTTTCTTTAAAAGTATTCGCAAACATTTTTAAATTTAAACTCACTTTAGAGAAAAAGTTTTAATACCGTATAAATATGTATAACATAAAAAATGCTAAGATGTTTGGTAGTTAGAAATTTGGCAAATAGGAATTGTTAAAAAATGGTATCAATTTTTTCTTTTATTTCTTTATTACTAAACTTCACCATAAATAGAAAATCCCATAAGCCTCCCATTCTTTAAAATTCTTAAAAATGAATTTAAATCCTCTCGATTCAGAGGTTTGGGAATTTTTGACTTTATACAGAGCATTATATAAACTGACATCTTCATAATTTGTTAAAAAATCTGCAACTTGCGTGAAATGTACCACGGATTTTCGAGTTCGTAATTTTATGGAACTAAAAATTTATACAAAATATATTAATTCACCTTTAGGAGAATTAGAAATATCTGCCACGGATGAATATTTGACTTCAATTCTGTTCGTGGACGCTCAGAAAAAACCAAGTCCACGCAAAGTTGAAACAGATTTTGTACCTGCTATTATTGAAGAATACCTCAATCAAATTACTGAATATTTTGCAGGAACTCGCCAAGGTTTTGACCTAAAAATACAGCACGTTGGTACAGATTTCCAGAAACTTGTTTGGGAGAAATTAGAGACAATTCCTTATGGAAAAACGATTTCATACTTAGAATTATCCAGAAGAATAGGCAATGAAAAAGCCATTAGGGCAGTGGGAACGACCAATGGAAGTAATAAATTTAACATCATTGTACCTTGTCACCGAGTGATTGGATCTAACGGTTCATTGGTGGGTTATGGGGGAGATTTATGGAGAAAAAAATGGCTTTTAGCACATGAAGCAAAAGTTATGGGGAATTATCAGATGAGTATGTTTTGAGATTTTACCATTCCGAGGCGATTGCTAATTATTAAAAGTGTTCCAGTTTATACTTTATAATTATTCACTTCAAATTTATGATTTGTGAAGACTAATTTCTAATAGGAGAATTTTGAACTCTTTACCTCATAATCAACCCAGAAAAATTAAGTGTCAAAACATGAACCACAAAAATAAACTCAACCTATTTGATACCACAATGTTGGTAATAAGTCTGATTATTGGCATGGGTATTTTTAGAAACCCTGTTGAAGTTGCTAAAACTGCCAAAATACCTTCAATCTTTTTTTTAGCATGGATTCTGGGAGGACTTATTAGCTATTTAGGTGGGTTAACCTACGCTGAAATTGGCTCCCGTTATGCTGTAAAAGGAGGTTTCTACAAGATTTTTTCTTATTGTTATCATCCTGCTTTCGCTTTTATGGTTAATTGGATGATTGTGATTTCTAATGCAGGAGCGGTGTCCATTGTGGCAATGGTAGGTGCCGAATACATCAATCCGATTTTGATGCCCGAATCGCTGCAAAATCCTGTGGGAATCAAGATTACCTCCATCACTACTATTGTGATTTTATATGGAATAAATTTTTTAGGAATCCGACTTTCTGCTAAAACACAAAACGTACTTTCTATGATAAAAATAGTGTTGATGGGAATACTAATCCTCACCATTTTTGGAAATCATACCACGCCTAAACCTTCAACCAATTTAGTATCTTCCACTTGGGAATATTCCGATTATTTTAAGGCTTTAGCACTCAGTTTCATACCCATTTTTTTTACGTATGGCGGTTATCAACAAACGATAAATTTCGGAACGGATATTGAAAATCCTTCTAAAAATACGCCCAGAGGTATTTTTATTGGTTGCGGAATTGTAATGTTTTTATATTTAGCGATAAATTATGCTTATTACAACGTCTTAGGAATTGATGGAATTGCCAACTCTACATCCCTGATTTCAGACTTGGCGAAGGTACTATTTGGAGAAACAGGCTCAAAAGTTACCTCCGTTTTACTCTTTATTTCAGTTTTGACTTTCGTAAATTCTTCGATGCTTACCAACCCACGAGTATATTATGCAATGGCGGAGGATGGCGTTTTGCCCAAATTTTTCAGTAAACAAAACGATAAAACCCAAGTTCAAGAAATTGCCTTAACTGTTTATGCAAGTTTCTTGATTTTAATACTTTTCTTCGCCGATTCCTTCAAAGAATTGTTGAATTATGTGATGTTTTGTGATTCAATCGGAATGATTACTTCGGCTTTTACTATTTTTATTTTACGTAAAAAATTACTTAAAACGGCTGAAACTCTCTACACAATTGGCTTTGGAAAAGTGCTTTTTCCTACTATTTTTATTGTTACTTATGCTTTAGTAGCCGTGGCTTCTTTGTACAGTAATTCCGAAAATTTACCAACTGCAATTGGCTTATTTTTGGGTGGTTTACCGCTATATCTTGTGATAAAGAAAATCATGCCTCAAAATGAAAAATAGGTTTAAATTTTCTTACAAACAATCACAATTTTCTGATTTTGAGCATCCGTTGTGGCAAAAAGATATTCACTTCCACCATCCGATAACTTCAATTTGTCCCGAATCTGTTGAACTGTTAAAGGGAAATTTCTGATGGTAATATTGGCTTTATTTTCAGATAAATGCTTCGATATTTCTTTCTTATTCAACTTACAAACTGCCACAATTTTAAAGATTCTTCCGTGGAAATTCTCTATTAATTCTTTGGAAGTATAAAGGTGGCTATGGGGTGCAATTTTCTGCAAATCAAAGTGTTGAGCAATATATCTAAATCCTCCCGACTTCATAATGGCAGCGTTTGGTTCATATAAATATTGCTTTGGCGTGCCGACAATTATGCTTGCATTTTTCTCCTCTGATTTTGTGAAAGATAAGCTTGTTGAATTCTGTTTTGTTAAATTGACAGCATTTATAATTACTTCATTTGTTGAAGTAAGGGAATAAGCAGTCTGACTATCATCTAACCTAATATTGCTTATATGAAACAGCACTTCCTTTACCTCATTTTCAACCGCTATAACATACACTTGTAAGACATTTTTTAAATCTAAAGTTGCCAAATCAATGTCTAACATTGGCGACGCTTTTAAAAGAATATTATTAGTATATTTAAATAGTAACTCCTTGATTGATAATGTATTAGGTTCACAGTCTTGCAACCTGACTACTTTGCTTCCTAAATCGTCTCGGCGATGTGGGTCGAGATAAATCCATGAATACTGAGTTTGATTAAATTCAGATGCAGTTGCTTTAGACGGGTTTGCATCAGACAAATATTCCACTGAATTCCCCTCCATAAACGATATATTTTCGATTCCTAATTGTTCGAAATTATATTTCGTAACGTTAAGTAAATCAGCATTTTGTTCAAAATAAAAAGTTTTTTTGAAGTTTTTACTCATATATGCAACGTCGACACCCATACCTCCTGTGAGGTCGATAAGGGTTTCACCTGATACTAAACTGGCCTTGAATTTTGCGGTAATTTCAGAAGAACATTGCTCGACTGAAAGCATTTTTGGAAAGATAATTTCCTCATTTTCAAACCATTCTGGGAGTTTGATTTTTGCTTTCTGACGGGCTTTTATTTGTAAAACTAAATCAGGAATATTGAGATTAGGATATTTTTTAGCCTGTAAAAGTAAAGTCGTTACCTCATCGTTTTGATGGGTTTTGATGAATGATTTTTCGGCTTCGGAGAGACGGTAATTTTTAATATTTTCTATGACTAAAAAGATTTTTATGCAAAATTACAAAAGTTCTGTTAATCCCGCCATATATGCCAGATTCGCTAAAGCCTTTTCATATTTACTTTTCAGTGATTCGACTTTCGTTCTCATCTCAATTAATTTACTTTCACGGGTATTAATCAAAAATAGCGTACTCTCGCCAATATCAAATTTGCGTTGTTCAGCACGTACCAAAATTGCTTGATTGTTAGTGGCATCTTGTTGAATTCTTAATTGATTCTCGTAATTTCTAATTTCATTATAAGCGGCATAAATATCGTTCATGATTTCACGGCGAGTTAAATTCAGTTCAAATCTCGTTGATTGTTGTTTGATTCTGACCTGTTGAAGTTTACCACGTTCTTTTCTCAGAAACAAAGGCATCGCAAATTCAAACCCTAATTTATGATTATCTAAAGAAAATGAGTTCTTATTTTCGTAAATGGGTTTATTAACAAAACCATCCGCAATAAAATTAAAATTGGCATTTAGTACAGGCTTTAACATTTCTTTTCTAAATCTTTCTTCGATTTGTAATTGATTTATTTTTACGTTAAGTTTCTGAATTTCAGGATGTTGTAATTTTGCTTGATTAATTAAAGTCAATAAAGTTGTCTCATCCACCTTGCGAATTCCTGCCAATGGAGGAGCAGCATCTTCGGGTAATTCAAGGGGAATTTCATTGGCTGACCACAGATAATTGGACAAAGCCAAACGATTATTTTGCAGTTCAATAATGGCTTGTTGAAGAGCAACTTCACGGTCTTGCAAAGTAATTTTTGCTTCGACAGAATCAATAGCTGCTTGTTCACCTACTCTTGCACGCTCACGGGTGGCAATAAAACGCTTGTCTGCCAAGTCATAACCTTCCCGAATTAACTGTAATTGTTGATACGAAAACCACCAATCCCAATAGCTTTTGGCAGCATAATAAACGGTAGAATTAATCAGTTTTTGGCGTTCAGCTTCAGCATAATTTCTGCCTAATTGTGCTTGTTTCAAAGTATTTCGTCTGGCATCAATTACTAATCCCTGTCCAATTGGAACGCTCAAACCTGCCACCATTAATTGTGAAGATTCTTCTTCCAACAAATATTTACCCGTATTTCTTTCATATCCTAATTTAAAATCTACGCCCGACCAAGTGGGAATTTTCAAGATATTATCCCAACGATTATAATAATCAGTGCCTTTGAAGGCTTTGCGGTCAAAATAAGAAGTAAGTTTTGGGTCAAAAGCTCCTTTGGCTTGCATAATTTCAGCCTCTGCGTCCCGTGGAAAAAGATTTGCTTGCTTGACCGTTGGATGATTTTTAAGGACTAAATTCTTGAAATCTTCATAGCCAAAAGTAGTTTGAGCAGTGGTGGAAATGAAGGATATTAACGTTAAATACAGAACGTTTAAAAGAAATCTTATGTGTTTTAATTTATTCATTTTAAAAGAATTACTTAAATTTTTTTACAATATAGCGGGGTGCTTAATTGATTTTAAGGAGAATATCCTATTTATTTCTATGCCTATTCAAAATTATTTCTCCTTCAAAGTCGCCTTGGGTTCTTTCTTCAAAGAAGGAGGGAAGGCATTAAGTTGTCGCCATATTTCGTACCATACAGGTACATCTTCCAACATTACCCAACCCACAACGCCCGAACCCATCCGTAATTGTTTGGGCCAAACTTGTTCGCCCTTTTTAATTTTGGGTGTAATTAAAAGCCGGTATTCTCCTTTGCCATTATCCACTCGGTCAATCACTTTAACGATTCCTCCAAAAGTACCAACTGAGGTAGAAGGCCAACCCGAAAAAACCAGCGAGGGCCAACCTTCAAACTGTAACCTTACTTCACGTCCAGGTTCAATTAAAGGTACATCCATTGCTCTCACGTACATTTCTACGGCCATTTCTGGAGCGGAAGGTTGCAAGGTTGCAATAGATTCCCCTTCTTTAATTGTTTCCCCCAAACCCATTTTCAAGGCTCTCACAATGTAGCCTTCTTGCGGTGCTTTTACAAAATATTGCCCTCTGCGAATGTCCACATTAGTAATTTTATTTTGCAATTGTGATAATTCATATTCACCTGCCGCCAAAGAAGAAAATGCCGAACTTCGGTCGGATTGTGCCTTTGCAATTTTCTCGGCGTATTCCGCATCAATCGAACTTAATTCAATACGAGCATTAATTAATTCTTGTCTCGAAATGGCTAATTTATTCTGATTTGAAACCAATTTTGCTTTTACTTCTTGCAATTTTAATCTTCTTGATTCAACCTCACTTAAAGATACCAAACCTCCATTGTTATATTGATCTTCGCCACGGTCATTCCGAGTTTTTGCAATATTTACTTGCACCTGTTCCGCTAAAACATCAGTGCTATCTGCCGTTACTTTGGCATACCCTTGCTTTACTTTATTGCGTGCTTTTTGAAGACTAAATTTATTATTTTCCTGTAGAGCAACTATTTGATTATCAAGTGATTGAATTTTTAATTGATAGCTTTTGATAGCATCCTGTTTTGCCAATAATTGTTCTTGTAAACGTTGTGGGAATCTTGGGTCGAAATACTCATCTTTCATCTCTGAAACAACCATTAATGTATCACCTTTCTTTACTAAATCGCCTTCCCGAACAAGCCATTTTTCGATTTTTCCAGCAATAATATTTTGAATATTTTGGGGTCTATCTTTAGGGGTAAGGGCAGAAACATCGCCTTTACCATTAACGTTCTGTTGCCAGGGCAAAAACAAAGTTGCCAACAAAATAATGAGAATTGCCAAAATCCATCGACTCAAAATAACGGCTGAACGAGGCGTATGTAAGGTTTTAAGAGAGTACAAATCAAAATCTTCATTGATTTGCTTGGCAACACTTTGGTTTGATATATTTAGCATATTCTAAATTTTGAGTTTCGACGTTAAAATGTGAAGAATTTTTCGGTTAAGGGTTTTGAATTTCGAATCTTACTAAGTTTTGAATGTGTACTTACACTTTTAATTCTGTGTAAGTACACATTCAAAACTCGAAATCAAAACTCAAAATCTTTTTTTTCTCAAAATCCTCAATTCATATTAGTCTACGACCTCTTGAAAATTAGCGTTTTTAATTAATTCTTTATATTCTCCATCAAGGACAATTTTACCTTCGTTGAGTACGATTACACGGTCGCAGGCTGCCATAATCATAGGGTCGTTTGAGATGGTTAGGAATGTCCAAGGATTTGATTTATCTGTTAAGAAGGCAATGGCACTCATGCGTTCAGATTTATGTAATTCTCGATAAATATCATTAATCATCAGCAATTTAGGCTTTTCAACTACGCAACGAGCCACGGAAATTTTAGCTATAAAACTCTCTGAAAAACGTTTACCACCCGCAATCATTTGAGTTCTCAAGCCTTCGTCAAGTTCAGCAATATTTTCATTCATATTCAAATTGCTTAATGCCCATTTTACGTCAGATAGCGTGACTCCCGTACGTCCCATCACAATATTGTCCAACATTGTTCCATCGAAAATCAAATCCGTTGCCAAATTTCTCTCAATCGCATCTCTAATAGAATTTAGTTGTATATCCTTGATTGATAAATCGTTGAAAGAAATTGAACCTTCAAAATCTGTGAAAATTGCTGATAAAATTTTGAGTAAAGTCTCTTTCCCCGAACCATTGAATCCCGTAATACAAACGCTTTCATTGGGTTTAATATCAAGGTTTATATTTTTCAAAACATTCTTTTTCCCATCTTCATAATGATAGTATAAATTCTTTATTTTAATGCTTAATCCATGATTCTGTTCGTGAAAATTTACTTGTAAACCTGTTTGTCTTTCAAGTGGTAAATCTGTAACGAGACCCATTTTTTCGATAGCAGTCAGCAAATCAAAGACCGTTTCAGTGCCAGAAATAAGTTTTTCTACAGAATTAACCACTAAAACAATAATAATTTCAGAAGCCACAAATTGTCCTAAAGAAATCTGACGGTCAATCACTAGAGTTGTCCCTAAAATCAACAATAAACCCGTAATAAAAGCTTTGAAAAAGACGGCATTTCCGTAGAGATTTACGAGAACTTTATAATGTTTTGCTCTGTATTTTAAGTAATTATTTACCAAATAATCCATTTTTTGCATGGGCATATTGGTCGAGCCTGCGGACTTGAAGGCGTATAAAGTGCGGGCAATATCCTCTAACCATTGCGCAACTTTATACTTATATTTCGATTCTGCCAAACTTGTTTGCATACCTTTGGGAGCATTGTAATAAATCACAAATGTTACAATTCCGATGGTCAAAAGTCCAAATGCAATAAAATATGGATGATAAAGGGATAATAAGAGAATCCCAAAAAGAATTTGAATGACCGCCGAAGTCATATCAATCAGTACCTTCGGAAGAGCCTTTTGGACATTGACAATATCGAAAAATCGGTTCATCAACTCGGGGGCATACGAACCCAAAAGAGCTTCGGATTTCACCCGTGGAATCCTGTACGTAAATTCAAAAGCCGCCTTTGTGAAAACTCTTCGTTGCAACACCTCTACCAAAGTTAATTGGTAAATCTGCATAATACCCGAAATTATCACGCCCACAATTACAACGCCAATCAAAACATATACTGAACTAAATGCCAAACCACCCGAAACTAAACCAATAATTGCCTGAATACCAAGAGGTAAAGACAAACCAATGATACCCACAACGATGGCATAAATGTAAATATAACCAATATCTTTGCGTTCAGGGCGAAGCATTTTGAACAAACGTTTCAATGGCGTTTGAGGCTCAGAATTAACAGATTCATTAATGTTCTCAATTGGATAAACTGTCAAAAACTTTATTTTATCGTCTTTTGAGCTTTCTGGATTGTTTTGAAGCGTAAGAGGTATAAAACTTGATTTTTCATCAACCTCTACAAATATTTGATTATCAGTTAGTTGATAAAAGAAAGGTTTGTGATTTTTAAGTAAATGTCCCGCAACAATTATCTTATTTTCCTCAAAAAATACGATTGGATGTTCAGCATTCTCAAGTAACTGAGGGAATTTTTCTTTGGAAATATACTTTTCGACAAGGAGAAAATTTTGTTTACGGGCAACTTGAATCAAATCAATAATGAACAAATCAACTTCATCTGAAGTATAATTTTTTGTACCTAATAAGGCAGTATGTTCCGTGAAATTATCAAAATTGACTCCGTAAAACTCGGTTAGTTTCTTGACAATAAGGCTTAACTGAGTAGATTGCATACAGTGGTGTTTAGATTTAAAAATTGTTTATTTTAATTTTATATAACAAAGAAACACTATTATTGGTTTTATAACGTACTTATAAAATACTAATCAGGTTCAACGCATTTAAAAATGCAATTTTGAGTTTAAAATCAATGAATAGTACAATTTTATAACTGTAATTTTGCCAGAAATAA
>JANXRS010000439.1 GCA_025356745.1 Arcicella sp. | reverse complement strand
ATGAAGTATTTATGTTAACATAAACCTAAAACCAGATTCAAATTTTCATCAATTTATTATTTCTGGCAAAATTACAGTTATAAAATTGTACTATTCATTGATTTTAAACTCAAAATTGCATTTTTAAATGCGTTCAACCTGCGCAACAATAAAATTCTGATGAATATCGGGTAATTGTTTTATGGAAGATTCATTGTTTTTATAACCTTGAACAATTACATCATTCAATAATTTTGATTGTGATGTATCAGCAGTTTTACTTTGTGAAAGTGCCGAATAATAAGGTATTATGATAAGTAAAAAGTATTTCATTGGATTATTTTTTTATAAAATTACAGTGTATGTATCATTATAAGGAAATTGGAGATATGGAAGAATACCATCAAGTTTATTTTAAGAATATTTTTTGATATTAACTGTCAGTTCTTCCTAACCAAGTGATTAACCATTCTATCTTTTTGATACCTTAAACGCAACTTTTCTGAACAGTTTATTTTGTAATGAGGTCGCAATGTAAAATACGAGAATAAGTATTTTTTAGTCATAACATAAAATTTTTGAAAATATGTGGTGTACTAAAAATTCGGTTTTCACTCGTGGTATCTGTCAGTCAGAACATGATTTTTTCCGTGAACATCGTTCAAAATTTCCACAGTAACTGCCGTAAAAGTTAAATAACTTGAAGGATAAGCCAGAAAGAAGGCGTTAATCTATTCACCTTTACTGAGCGATTATTTAGAAATAATCACTTAAGTTGTATTAATTTCTCTACAAATATAATTGGTAGAATGTTTTACATTATAAATATATTTTGAATTACAATGATGAGTTAACATAAAAAAATACAAATTTTAACCGTTTAAAATTTGACAATATAGAAATTAGTTTTGAAATATTAAACTACTAATGTAATTAATATTTCCAAATTAATGGAAATAAACTAATATTTATCCATTAATTTGGAAATATTAAAACTATAATTGTACCTTTGAAAAAGTATTAGAAAATCAAGAAATATTTATATTTACAATTCTCTTTAGTTGAAATTGTCATGGAAGAAACTTTACAATTACTTGCGTTTACCATTTTAATAATTGGCATAAATCATAACTTAAAAGCACAGGGTTGCGTGGCTGTACGCCAGATGGGAGGTATGAATGGACTTTCAAATTCATCCTATAACCTTGAAAAAGGAGAAGTTCAAGTAGGAGCAAATTATCGTTATTTTCACTCTTTTCGTCATTTCGTGGGTACGGAAGAACAGCCACAACGCCAAGAATTAGGCAATGCTGTTAATATTTATTCACACGCCATTGACCTTAATCTTAATCTTACTTATGGACTTTCTGACTGCCTATCTGCCTACGTAACAATTCCTTACGTTAATAATGAGCGTTCTCAAACTTTGACATTAATAAAAGATGCTACCTCAAAAGCATTAACTCGTTATAGTGTTTACGCAAAAGGAATTGCCGATGTGCGTTTTGGCTTAAACTATTGGCTTATTAATCCTAAAAAAGTAACTAAAGGAAATCTTAGTATTGGAGCAGGCGTTAAATTAGCTACGGGTAGTTATACTGCTACTGACGATGCTTTACAAACCAATGGAACGTTGAAAAACTCCGTAATGGATCAGGCAATTCAACCAGGAGATGGTGGAGTTGGTTTTTCAATTGAGTTGCAAGGTTTCAAAGCAATTTATAAAAATATTTACGGTTTTGCCAGTGGATATTATCTGTTTAACCCAAGAGAATCAAACGGTTCTTTCAAATCAGCACCTAAGAAAGGCTTGGAAGGATATGAAATCTATGCTTCGCCAGATCATTGCCGTTGAGCTAGGTATAACTTACCGTTTAGGGCAACATACCTTTACCTTATTTGTGCCTACTAATATTGTAAGAAATCGTATTCAAAGTGCAGCGGATATTGCTTCTGAGAATTTACAAAACAGTGTAATCACCGACCCAACAAAATATGTACACGTACAAGGTGATGCGGCTTTTGCAGATTATTCAATCAACTTAGGCTATTCATACAGAATTGGAAAGAAAATGAAAGCTCCAGTATGGAATGGAGGATTAGGAAAATAAAATTGAATAAAGTGATAATGCCAAAAAAACGAACTCTCAATGATAGTCCGTTTTTTTGGCATTATCATTTTATTTTTTTAGATTTGAGATTCGTTAAATTTAAAAAACGCAAGTATCTTTTGTTACGTTAACTTTCAACATATTGAATCCCATATCTTGGAAATAATCCCGATTCTCAACATGAAAGTTTATACTTCCGAACCTTTCCAAATAATTTACTCAATTCTTAATCACGAGTATTTAGGCTATCTTTTTGAGGCTTTTGTCGTACAATTAGACGCTAAAAATGACCTTACTTTGCTAAATCAAAATGTATCGGTTAAAAATATAAAAGAGTTTAAACACGGACTTGATGAAAGCGATTTACAGATTGTTAAACTTATTGATTCCATCCAACAAGAGAATATTTATAAGAAATTTGTCGGTACAAAAAAGCGAACTGTTACCGATTTTTTCTTAAAAGTTTACGACCCACAAAAAGGAGAAAAAGCTACGCAGGAACTCATCACAGACTACGTTGATAAAATAAAAGCCGAAATGCTACCCTTGCTTTTAGGTAAACAATTATACATCATGGGCGGAGATGGTAGCCCAATTTGGCAAAAAATTGAAGTCCTACCAGAAAAGGCAACGGTACTTTTTCATTTCATGAGAAATGAAGATAATACCCACTATTTTCCGAGAATAAGATATGAAGGAGAGAAAGTTGATTTTCAATATAAAAATGCCTTTATCGTCTGTGATGAACCCGCTTGGATGATTCTGGACAACAAATTATACCACTTTGCTAAAGATGTAGACGGTAAAAAGTTACGACCCTTTCTCCATAAAAAATTCATCATTATTCCCAAAAAAATTGAGGAGGATTATTACCGCAAGTTCGTAACATCTATCATCACTATGTTTGATGTTTACGCTAAAGGTTTCGAAATCCGTTCAGAAACATTTTCGTGCGTGCCAATTCTCCATTTTTCTGAACAAAAAGCTCTTCAATCTACGCTTTTTGATTCGCCAGACAAAGAAAGTATTCGAGAAAGAGATGACTCGGAATTAACATTGAGTCTTTCTTTTCAATACGGAAAATATGCTTTCCCATTTGATAATTTTTCTGCTTCTGCCAATGTGAGCATGGAGAAATTAGGGGATGATTACGTGTTTTACAAAGTCCGTAGAGATTTAAAACAAGAGAAAAATAAACTCATGACTTTGCATGACTTAGGCTTGGAATTAAAGCACGGAAAATCAATTTTATCTAAATCCGAAGCTTTTATGTGGTTACAGAAAAATTACGGAAATTTGTTAGAATCAGGTTTTAAAGTATTACAAAATAATACCAATAATGGCAAAAGATATTTCTTGGGATATTCAACCATTGAAGTGAATATTATTGAAGGAAATGACTGGTTTGACATTCACGCAAAAGTGCTTTTTGGGGATTATGAAATCCCATTTTTGAAGATTAGAAACTTGATTTTACAAGGTAAAAGAGAATTTTTATTGGATAATGGTGAAACTGCTGTGATTCCCGAAATTTGGTTTTTTCAATATTCAGAACTCTTTAATTTTATGGAACAAAGTATTGATAATGAACAATTTATCTTAAAAAAATACCATATTTCTTTAGTTCAAGATTTGCAAAATAGTTCTTTAGCAACGACAGTTTTAAGTAGGAAATTAGAGAAACTTCGTGACTTTGAAGAAATACAAACGTATGAAATTCCGAAAGGCTTTAAAGGTAAACTAAGACCTTACCAAAAGGCAGGTTACGATTGGATGCGTTTTTTGAATGATTACAATTTTGGTGGTTGCCTTGCCGATGATATGGGGCTTGGAAAAACGGTGCAAACCCTCGCTTTATTAGCCTCGCAAAAGGAACAAAAAGTAGCTTCACCAAGTCTTTTGATTATGCCCACTTCATTGATTTACAATTGGGAAAAAGAGGCACAAAAATTTACTCCAAATCTTAAAATTCTCACCTACACAGGCACAAATCGAGATAAGAATACCGAATACTTTAATAATTATGATGTCGTTTTGACTTCTTATGGTATCGTTCGGATTGATATTGATTTGCTGAAAAATTATCGTTTTAATTACGTGATTTTGGATGAATCTCAGGCAATAAAAAATCCTTCTTCCAACATTACAAATGCAGTTATGCAATTGAATTCTCGGCATCGTTTGGTACTTACGGGTACACCTTTGGAAAATAGCACAATGGATTTATGGTCGCAAATGACCTTTATTAATCCTGGTATATTAGGAAATCAACACACTTTTAGAAACGAATTTCAAATTCCGATTGAAAAAAAGGCGGATGCAACTAAGTTAAAAAGGCTTTATTCAATCATAAAACCATTTATGCTAAGGAGACATAAATCGCAAGTTGCCACGGAATTACCACCAAAAATTGAGGCAATTCATTACGCCCAAATGACCGAATTACAGGAAATAGAGTACGAAGAAGCGAAGGCATATTACCGTAATATGATTCTGAACCATATTGAAAAAGAAGGCATTTCAAAATCGCAAATTATGGTTTTGCAAGGTTTAACAAAATTGCGACAATTAGCGAATCATCCCCGATTAACTGATAAAGAATATGAAGGAGATTCTGGAAAATTAGATGATGTTATTCAGAAATTAGACACGATTTTGGAGGAAGGACATAAAGTGTTAATTTTTAGTCAATTTGTAAAACATCTCAACCTTTTTAGAGAACATTTAAATAAAGAATCTCGCTCGTATGCCTACTTGGATGGAAGTACCAACGACCGACAGGCACAGGTAGAGTTGTTTCAAAATAACCCAGATATCAAAATTTTCTTGATTTCATTAAAAGCAGGTGGATTGGGTTTAAACCTTACAGCGGCAGATTATGTCTTTATTTTGGACCCTTGGTGGAATCCAGCCATTGAAGCTCAGGCAGTTGATAGGGCTCACAGAATTGGGCAAGTCAACACCGTTTTTACCTATAAATTTATTACAAAAAATACGGTTGAAGAAAAGATTTTGGCCTTGCAACAAAGCAAAAAACGCCTTGCCAATGAATTAATTACGACAGAGGAAAGTTTTGTAAAATCACTTTCTAAGGATGATGTTTTGGCTTTGTTGGCGTAGAATCAAGGCAACTTTTAGGCTAAAACCTGCATCTTTGTTATATTTGAAATTACATTCCCTACTAAACTTCTGAAAATGCTTCTAAAAAATGCCAAAATATTAGCCGTTGATGATGACCAAGACGTATTGGTGGCGGTGAAAATGCTTCTTCGTCCAGAGGTGAAAGAAATCATTACTGAGAAAAACCCTGAGAAAATTTTATCGCTTTTATCCCAAAATCAATTTGATTTGATATTGTTGGATATGAATTATAAAAGCTCCTTAAATACGGGTAATGAGGGCATTTTTTGGCTTCGTAAAATTAGGGAAATTAACAAAACCGTTGCCGTAATTATGATTACGGCTTATGGAGATATTGACTTGGCAGTACGTTCAGTGAAGGAAGGGGCAAATGACTTCGTGTTGAAACCTTGGCGAAATGAAAGATTATTGGAAACCTTAGCTTTGAGCCTTGAGTCGGGCAGTGTTTCGCAAGTAGCTTTGAGCAAAAAAGATTCAAAAAGCGGAACGCCGCCCGACTCAAGGCTCAAAATTAAAAATTCACTGCTTGGAAATTCCGAAGCGATGCAAGATGTGCTGTACAAAATTGAAAAAATTGCGACTACCGATGCCAATATTTTGATTTTGGGGGAGAATGGAACGGGTAAAACGGAAGTCGCTAAACTAATTCATCAAAAATCATTACGCTATCAAAAACCATTTGTACACGCTGATTTAGGCTCATTAACTGAAAGTTTATTTGAATCTGAACTCTTCGGACATAAAAAAGGAGCGTTTACCGATGCTCGTGAAGACCGTGCGGGTCGCTTTGAATCTGCCCATGAAGGAACGCTTTTTTTGGATGAAATTGGGAGTATTTCACTCCCGCAACAAGCCAAATTGCTAAGTGTTTTGCAGAATCGAGAAGTGACCAGATTAGGCACAAACGCTCCCATTTCAATTGATATCCGTCTCATTTCGGCAACTAATGCACCTATCAAAGAGATGGCTTCGCAAAATCAATACCGCAAGGACTTAATTTATCGTTTGAATACCATCGAAATCACGCTTCCGCCTTTACGTATGCGAGGGAATGATGTAACCCTTTTGGCACAATATTTCATGAAAATTTATGGCGAAAAATACCATAAAAATTTAATTGAAATTGATGAAAAAGCTAAAACAAAACTTTGTCAATATGCTTTCCCTGGCAATATTAGAGAACTTCAACACAGTATCGAAAGAGCAGTAATTATGGCGGATAATCAGGTAATTACAGCGAGAGATTTGGACTTGAATTCATCTATTGAAATCCCTGTGATGATGTCACAAGAAAGTTCGACATTAAGGATTGATGAAATAGAAAAATCTACCATTCTGAAAGCCATCGAACGACATGAGGGGAATATTACAAAAGCCGCTCGTGAGTTGGGATTGACTCGGACGGCTCTTTATCGGAGATTGGGGAAATACGATATTTGAAATGATGAAAACACGCTACGAAATCAGTCTGACTATTCGAGTTATTTTGTTGCTTGCAAGCATCACGGCTGCCGCTTTTTGTATTGTCAGTAATCGCTACACTTTATTGATTTTTGTAGGATTAATTATTTTTTTTCAAATACTTAACTTCATTCAATTTATTAATAAAACCAATACTGAACTCTCTCAATTTATCGAAGCTGTTCAATATCGAGACTTTTCTTTACAATTTACCGAAAAAAATGCCCCCGTTTCCGTTCGACAGCTTCGTAGGGCTTTTAATCAAATCAATGCTACTTTCAAACAACTTTCTTCCGAACGGGAAGAGCAATATCAATACCTCCAAAAAATATTAGAATTGGTGGATACTGGAATTCTTTCTTATGACCAAGAAGGCAATGTTGGTTGGATAAACGAGGCTTTTAAACGGATGATGAATATTCCTTATTTACGAAATATTTCTTCACTCGAAAAAAGAGATATGTATGTATATCAAGCTATTATGAGTCTTGAAAATGGAAACAGTCAATTAGTAAAAATTAATCATAAACAGGTTTTATTAGCAAAAACGACCTTTCTAAACGAAAATATTGAGACAAACTTAATTGCTTTTCAGAACGTAAATGAAGCCATTGAAGATACAGAAGCTCAAGCTTATCAAAAGCTTTTGCGAGTAATGACCCACGAAATTATGAACTCTGTCGCACCAATTGCTTCTTTGGCGGAGACGATGGAAAAAAACCTTCGGAGGAGGAAGGGAGGAAAGGAGTTAGGAGGAAAAAATGAGGATGAATTTGATGACATTTCTTTGGGGATTTCAACCATTCGTAAACGAAGTGAAAACCTATTGAAGTTTGCCGATACCTACCGCCAATTAGCCAAAGTTTCTTTGACTTCGTTCTCAAAATTCTATATCCGAGATTTATTTGAAGGCGTTGAAATATTATTAGAAAATCAAATTGAACAACAAAATATTGAGTTTGATGTCATCATTAAAGACTTTTCATTGATGATTGAAGGTGATATGGCTTTAGTTGAACAAGTACTTATTAACCTGATAATCAATGCTATAGATGCTGTTCAGCATCAGCAAAATCCTAAAATCACCCTTTCAGTTTTTCAAAATAATCAACAACAAGTAATCATAGAAGTTCAAGATAATGGACTAGGAATGTCTTATGAATTGATAGATAAAATTTTTGTCCCTTTCTTTACTTCCAAACCGAACGGTTCAGGTATCGGATTAAGTTTATCGAAACAAATTATGGCATTGCACAAGGGTACAATCACCGTAAATTCGGTTGAAAGACAAGGAACTGCTTTTCGATTGGTATTTTGAGTAATTTTAAATTTAATAATTCATGATAAAATCTCAACTCCGCAAATATTATCTCTCCAAACGTAAGGCAATTTCTGCTGAAGAAATTGTTATCAAAAGTCAGCAAATTACTGATTTATTCTTTCAAAACTTTGACCTTTTAAAGGTTAAAAATATCCATATTTTTCTTCCAATTATAAAGCATAATGAAATTAATACATGGCTGATTATTAGAATGTTACAACAAAAATTTCCAAAAATTGCTATTCTTATTCCAAAAATTATCCCAGAGAATTTTGAGATAGAAAATTTCCCTTTTGATGAAAAAAAGTTAATCGTAAATCCTTGGGGAATTTTAGAACCTTTGGGAGAAAATCAAGATAAAATAGAGTCGAAAAAAATAGATTTAGTTATTATTCCGCTCTTAATTTTTGATAAAAATGGTAATCGAGTAGGCTACGGAAAAGGCTTTTATGACCGTTTTTTGCAACAATGTAACTCTAAAACCTTAAAGATTGGTGTGTGTTTAGAAGAACCTATTGAAATGATTGAAGATGTAAATGAATTTGATATTAAAATGGATTTTTGCATTACACCAATAAAAATTTATAAGTTTTAATATTGATTTAACTTACTGTAAATCAGTATGTTAAATCAATAGCAATTCATAATTAATAACGCATAACTATTTTCCCCTTTTCTCTTCCAATTTTATAGACTAATTTTGCGGACTTTTTCAGCAATCTTATTTCCGTGAAAATCAGGATATTACTCATCTTTTTAATAGGTTTTTATTCCAAATCATTCGCTCAGATTGATAAGAAATTGTTATTTCCGATAGAGGTTAAACAAAGTTTTTGGGGTACAAAATTTATTTATGATCGTCAGACACTTGAAAATCCTTTGGCTTTGCAGATTCCTCTGTTACAGTTGAGAGACACGGAAGTAAATGTTGAATATCTAACTTTCAAAAAGCAAAGAAAGACGGGTCAAATTGTTAGTTTAATTTCAACAGGATTTTCGCTTTATACCATTTTTAATCGTGAGAAAATTTCAAATGGAGCCTATTGGGGCGTTTTAGGAGGAACAGTTTTAATTTCTGGATATTTGAATATTAAGTCAAATATGCATCTGAGTAAGGCAATAAAAAGATATAATGAAGTCATTTCAGAAAATAGAGTTGGCTTAATTTTTGATAAATCTTTTGATAATCAAGCCATTTTAGGGGTTGGCGTTTCGCATAGTTTTTAGAGTATTTTTGTATAATCAATTCATAATTAATCAGTTAAAATGAAAGTAGCAGTAGTCGGAGCCACAGGTTTAGTCGGTAGTGAAATCCTAAAAGTGTTAGCGGAACGTAATTTCCCCGTAACAGAACTTATTCCAGTTGCCTCTGAGCGTTCAGTGGGTAAACAGGTTGAATTTAAGGGTAAACAGTACACCGTAGTTGGTTTTGATGATGCAATAAAGATGCAACCCAACGTGGCGATTTTCTCGGCGGGCGGTGGAACATCATTGGAATTAGCTCCAAAATTTGCCGCAGCGGGTATCACCGTTGTCGATAATTCATCGGCTTGGAGAATGGACGAAACCAAGAAATTAATCGTACCAGAAATCAATGCCCATACGCTTACACTTGAAGATAAAATTATTGCAAACCCCAATTGTTCAACGATTCAGATGGTGGTGGTAATGAACCCGTTACATAAAAAATATAAAATTAAACGAGTAGTTGTTTCAACCTATCAGTCGGTTACGGGAACGGGAAAAGCAGCGGTTGATCAACTTTTTGCCGAGCGTGAAGGTCGTACAGACGTTCCTGCGGTATATCCACACAAAATTGACTTGAACGTTTTGCCACACATTGACGTATTTTTAGATAATGGTTACACCAAAGAAGAGATGAAAATGGTGAACGAAACCAAAAAAATCATGATGGATGATTCGATTCAAGTGACTGCTACGACGGTACGTATTCCAACCATTGGTGGACATTCAGAATCCGTGAATATTGAGTTTGAAAATGATTTTGACTTAGAAGAAATGAAGCATATTTTAGCGGAAGAAGAAGGAATAATTATTCAGGATGACCCTAAAAATGCAATTTACCCAATGCCCATTACTGCACACGGGAAAGATGAGGTTTTTGTTGGACGTATTCGTCGTGACTTTACTCAGCCAAATACTGTAAATATGTGGATTGTGGCAGATAATTTACGTAAAGGGGCGGCGACAAATGCCGTTCAAATTTGCGAGGCGTTAGCCAAAAATGGTCTTATTTAGTGATTTGATAAGGTTTGATTAAATGTGGAGACAAGGCATATTGCCTTGTCTTTTTTTGTATCTTTTAATTTTTGTAAAAAATAAAACCTATTTTTGATGTAAAATTTCAAACACAATTATGAATCATAAAGCCGTTTCAATCAGACCCTTTATCGGAGCCAAAAACTTTGAAATATCTCGTAAATTTTACCAAGATTTAGGATTTCAAGAAGTTATTTTGGAACATAATTTCTCTTATTTCAAAACAGAAGGAATTGGGTTTTATCTGCAAGATTATTATATAAAAGATTGGGTTGATAATTCAATGATTTTTATGGAAGTTGATAGCGTTGAAAGATATTACCAAGAACTTTTTGCTTTAAACTTATCTTCAAAATATGAAGATGTAAGGCTGATTCCCATTAAAACGAATGATTGGGGAAAAGAATGTTTTTTGCATGACCCTTCTGGAATTCTTTGGCATTTTGGAGAATTTTTCAATAAATAAAACCAATAAGAAAAATGGCAATTTATCATGTTTTGAACGGTGATTGTTTGGCTGAACAATTAAGACAAACGGCTATCAATCCAGACTTTATTATTTGTAGAGAATGTCTAATTGATGGTGATGTGAAGGCAGATAACTTGGATGATTTTTGGAAAATCAGAGCAAAATTTATCATTGATTCTTATGATGCTTCTACGGATTATTACTTTGAAAGAACGGTTAAAGAATTTGAAAAGCTGTTTCATTTACCGAAAAACGCAGAAGTTTGTCTTTGGTTTGAAAATGATTTATTTTGTCAGGTGAATATGTGGTTTGTGTTATCAGTTCTGTCAAAACAGTCTAATTTGAAAGTTTTTAGGATTTTTCCGATAATAGAAAATGGAGAACCTTGGAAAGGTTTTGGAAATGCTAACACTGATAGTCTCGCAAAAGCCTTTTCGTCAAAAGTTAAATTTCAGCAAAAAGATAT
Organism: Arcicella sp.; assembly: GCA_025356745.1. Lineage (GTDB taxonomy): Bacteria > Bacteroidota > Bacteroidia > Cytophagales > Spirosomataceae > Arcicella. The sequence goes on along the minus strand of JANXRS010000439.1, from coordinate 11,867 downwards.
TGATTTAGGCGTGAATTTATGGGATGCCTATCAAAAAAATAACTTCAAGCAATTGAAAGAATTGTCAACAAATCGCTCAAATTGTTTTGAGTATTTAGAAGAAGTTTGTCAGGCTCATATAGATAGATTTCCGTCAAATAACTCACTCGGCAAACCAGAACAATTGATAAGAGACCTTATAAATACTAAATCAATTGAATTTCATGAAGTTTTTCAGGCGTTTTCGGAAAGAGCAGGAATTTATGGTTTTGGCGATTTGCAAGTCAAAAGTATTTTTGAAAGACAAATCCATTCGTTAGAAAAATAGTAAGGCGAATCTGATAAAACTTTTTAAGTCAATTCTTTGTTAAAAAGAACAACTCAAATTAATTATGGAAAACGAAGAAACAGAGAATAATAAGCTCGACCGCATCATCGAAGCTCGGATGAAATTGAAGAATCGGTTTGAGGAAAAAATGAAATCCACCCCTTCGATGGCGGATGAGAAACCCCAAGGAAAAGGTGTCATTAATCGTCATGGAATGCCAAATACGCCTGTTGGTCAGATACTTACGACTAAATGGCCAGTCCTTGACTTAGGTTATCAACCCAAAATTCCTTTGGACAAATGGCGTTTAATTATTGATGGTGAAGTAGAAAACCCAGTCATGTTGACTTGGGATGAGTTTATGGCATTGCCTCAAACGGAAGATACTTCAGATTTTCACTGCGTAACTACGTGGTCAAAATTAGACATGGTTTGGAAAGGTGTAAGTTTAATTGATTTGGCGGCATTGGTGCAACCCAAAGAAACGGCCACGCACATTATGTGTTACGGATATGATACGTACACGACAAATGTTTCATTGGAAGAAGCACTGAAACCCGATGTTTTGTTAGGGCACACCGTTGATAATCAACCACTTGCAGTTGAACATGGTGGGCCTTTACGCATGATTACCCCACAACTATACGCTTGGAAAGGCTCAAAATGGATAAAAAGAATTGAATTTATGCCGAAAAATAAATTAGGATTTTGGGAGGAAAGAGGTTATTCAAATACGGCCTATCCTTGGAGAAACGATAGATATAATTGATTTTTATTTATCATGGGTTATTGATTATCGGTCGAATTATATTCATCCATAACTAATAACCCATAACTCAAATTAGTTAACCCACCTCTTTGCGACTTCAACAGCATAATCTGTAAATGCTTTTACGCTGTCTTCATAAATTTTATTACCTACTGAATCTGCATTTTCATCCAAATTTTTATGAGTTTCATGAGATTCATAAATGCGTGGTGAAATAACCGAAAACTGATTGCCAAAATTGATAATTTTATTAATAACTGTTGTCAATTCTAGGCAAGGTACTTTTCCTCCTCTTCCGCTCGAAACACCCGCTAAAGCAAAAACTTTATTATTAAAAAGGTATGCAAAATCCTTTGAACCCAATTGGTGGAGAGCATTTAAAAGGTCTCCGTTTACGGTAAAATTATATTCGGGTGTTACAAAAAATACTAAATCTGCCTTCTCCCAAGCCGTGAGTAATTCACGTTGAAAATCGCTTAAAGCATCCTTATTTATTATGCCACGACCCACCGATGGAATATCAAAATGATGGAAATCTACAATCGTAGTGTTCTGAATATCAGAAGTTTGTAATACTTTTTGGAGATATTTAGAAAAGCGTAAAGAGTTGCTATTTTTTCTGGGTGATGTGGCAATTATGGCAATGTTCATATTTTATTTTAAGCGTCTTATGGTGAAATAATATATCTATAACCGAATAAATCAAAAAAAGTTGCAGACTCTAAAACCAAGAAAACCTCCACTTTGAGTGAAGGCTTCCTTTAAAGTTACTATTTGATTATTTACTTTGGAAATTAATACCCAAAAACTTCTTCTAAGGTTAGTTTCTTAACTTCTCCATATTTCTTTAAGTCTTCTAAATTCACTTTTTTCTCCGAAGCCACAATGCACAAAGTATAGGGTTTATTCGATAATTGTGTATCTTGAAATTTCTTTAAATCATCAATATTCAATTTATCCAATGCTTGATAAATCGCTTGACGTTCATCGCCCAAAACACCTTTGTCTTTATTATTCAAATAAGTATTTATAATGTTATCTTGGGTAATTCTTTCGGTTTGATAATTCTTTTTCATGCTTGCCTTTGCCGTTTCAAGGTTCTTTTCTGAAACTGGAAAAACGTTCAATAATTCGTTCATTCCCGCAATTGATTCATGAATTTTATCGGCTTGCGTTCCCACGTAAGCAACCATACTGTATTTCTCATCTTTAGTAGAGGGAGTACGATAAAATGCGTAAGTTGAATAGGCCAAAGCTTTAGATTCACGGATGGTCTGAAAAACAATTGACGACATTCCACCACCAAAATAGTTATTGTATAATTCCACGATGGGAGTTTCGGCAGTATTATACCCAATTGTTGGACGAACCCAATTTACTTCCGCTTGAACCATGTCATAATTTGTAAACAAAACCATTGGTTTGTCAGGAGAATTTGCTTCAAATTTAGCCACAAGGGGTAAATCACTCTTGAAAGTGGTAGGAGTTTTGTGAATATTACCTACCGTTTTTGCCAAATTTTTCATGGTTTGTGGGCCATAATAAGTAATGGTATGCTTGTATGAAACCAAGTCTTGAAGGAATGAAATCAGTTCGTCAGCCGTTAATGCTTTCAATTCTGCATCGGTGAATTGTAAAGTATTTCTTGGGTTTTTGGCTCCGAATGCTGCATAACTCGATAAGCCTTGAAGAATGGCTCCTTTGTTCAATTTTGCATCGTTTCTTTGTTTTAAAATACGTCCTTTCAACAATTCTAAAGCGGCATCATCTTTCTTGCATTTTGTTAATAAATTTTCAAAAAGCCCAACCGTTTTAGCAAAATTTTCGTTTAATCCAGACATTCCCAACGTAATGTGGTGGTCGGTATATGATTGATTGAAACTACTCGCCAAACGATAGAATTCCGTACTGATTTGTTCGGCATTCATTTTGTCAGTTCCCACGAATTGAAGATATTGTAACGCAATCGGAAGAATTTTACTATTCCAAGAACCCATATCAAAACGATACGCCATTCTAAATAAATCGTTATCGGTATTTTGTACGTAAAGAACCTCCAAATTTCCAATCTTTCCCTTTTTCAAATCTTTAGAAAAATTCAGCCATTTAGGTTCAATATTTGCCATTGGCGTAGTATTAACATCTTTCAAAAAGGCTGATTGTGCTTCCCGATTTACTTCTACGGGAGTGATGGTGGGTTTATCAACTTTCAAAATACTCGGGTCATTGCCTTTACGTTTATAAATTGTTACGTAGCCATCACCACAATATTTTTTCGCAAAATCCATTACTTCTTGCTTGGTAACTTTACCCAAAGTATCGTTTAAGGCTACGTAATTATTCCAATTTGTTGCTTTTGCCGAAATAAAACTTTCCAATAGTCCGTAGGCTCGAGCCGTGTTATTCTCTAACCCTTGAATGGCGTTGAGTTTATTATTCGAAGCAATGGCTTTAATAATGGATTCATCAAAATTACCTGTCTTTAATTTGTCTAATTCTCCCAGTAATAAAGCCTTAACTTCATCGAGAGTTTGGTCTTTTTTGGGCGTTCCTGTCATTGACCAGATGGTATAATCTTTATTCCATTCGGGATTTGAATTTGCACGCAATACTTTCTGGGCTTTTACCAAATTAAGATCAATTAAACCCGCTTTTGAATTGGACATTAACTCATCCACAATTGTACCTACGATTCTTTCACGAGTATTTAAAGCACCCGACCAACGCCAAGCAATTGTAAAATTATCGGGAGTTGGACCGAAGACTTCACGACTTATTGGGTTTGTCAAAGGTACTTCTGGAGCGGGTTTATACTCTTGTACGGGTTTGGTTGCCATGTACTTGAATGAAGCCTCAATTTTTTTGATAAGTTCATCCGAATTAAAATCTCCCGCCATAATAATCGCCATGTTGTTCGGGACGTAATATTTATTAAAATAGTTACGGATTTCAACTAATGAAGGATTTTTTAAGTGTTCAATCGTTCCGATAGTGGTTTGTTGTCCGTAATTATGCGTAGGGAAAAGAGCTGCATTTCGAGCTTCGTAAACTTTACTACCATCGTTATCCAGACCACGATTTTTTTCCTCGTAAACCGCCTCTAATTCTGTGTGGAAAATCCGTAAAACAGGACTACGGAAGCGTTCAGCTTGTAATTTCAAAAAACGGTCAATGGCATTAGCAGGAATATCTTCAGTATAAACTGTTTGTTCATAAGATGTAAAAGCATTAGTGCCTTGTCCGCCCATCGAAGCCATCATTTTGTCATATTCGTTGGCAATGGCAAACTTAGCGGCTTCGCCCGAAGTACGGTCAATTTCTTTATAAATGGCTTTTCTTTGTGCCGAATCAGTTGTTTTATTATATTTTTCATACAACGCATTCACTTGGTCGAGTAATGGTTTTTCCTTTGCCCAATCCATTGAACCAAATTTATCCGTCCCTTTAAAAAGCATGTGTTCTAAATAATGAGCAAGTCCCGTATTGGTGCGTGGATCGGTATTTGAACCTGCCCGAGTTGGAATCAAAGCAGCAATTCTTGGCTCTTTATGATTTTCGCTCAGAATTACCGTCAAGCCATTAGCGAGGGTATAAAAACGAGCTTTCATGGGGTCGTTGCTCACATATTTGTAGGTATATCCGCCCGATGTGACCGTTTTCCAGTCATAAGATTTCTGAGCAAAAGTTGTGGAAAAAGCCAAAAGGGCAATTACCAAGAGATTTAAGCGAATTAGCTTCATGGTCGAAGGGAGGTTTATTATATTAAACAAATGAGTTTCAAGCAATTTTGTGATAATATAGGAAATTCACTATTACATTTTGATAAACGGTAGGATTAGTTGAAATGTTATGTTTTAGTAATTTCAGCTTAAAAACTTACCGATTATTTTTTTTGTATAAATATGAGCCTTGTCAGGACAAAATTCCTTCAAAAACAATTACTCTATTTATTTGATAGACTAAACAGAACTACTATATTTGTAGAAAAATTCAACTTCAAAAATAAAATATAGTAATCTGTTATCAAAATGAATGTAGAATCGCCTTCACAGCCAATTATATCAAGCTCTAATAAAAGTACTATTTACTCCTCCAAATGGCTTTGGTTTGGTATTCCTATTGCCTTGTTGGTGGGGCTTGCCAGTATTTTAATTTATAATTATCACGCTCTTTTTTCAATAGAAAAGTTAGTGTCAGGAATTAATCAAGACTTTTTTATTTATTTGGGTATCGGTATATTTGCTCAATTAGTGGATGGTACTTTAGGAATGGGTTATGGAGCAACTTCAACATCTTTTCTAATTTCTGTGGGCGTACCTCCTGCAATTAGTAGCACGGGTGTTCACGTAGCGGAAATGTTCACAACGGGAGCATCGGCGATTTCTCATTATAAATTCAAAAATATCAATAAAAGATTGGTTACTTATCTCCTTGTTCCAGGCATAATTGGTTCAGTGATAGGAGCTTATCTTTTGGCAGATGTTATTGATGGCAAGGTGATTAAACCATTTATTGCCATTTATATGATTGTATTAGCAATAATGATTATCGTTAAAGGATTACGAAATAATAACGTTAAAAAGAAGACTAAAAACTTAGGAGTTTTAGCTACTTTTGGAGGATTTATGGATGCTATCGGTGGTGGAGGCTGGGGCCCCATTGTAACTTCAACGCTTATTGGTCGAGGTCGTGACCCAAGATATACTATCGGTTCAGTCAATGCTGCTGAGTTTGCCGTTTCATTTGCGAGTGGTATTACTTTCTTACTTTTTCAAGGTATTAATGGTTGGCAAGTAATTGCAGGATTAATTGTGGGTGGCGTAATTGCAGCACCATTCGGAGCATTTTTTGTGAATAAAGTTCCCAGAAAAACCATGACTATTGTGGTTGGAATTATGATTATATGTTTGAGTATCAAAACATTATATCCGATTATTTTAAAATTTTTTTAGAAAATTTTAGTGGTGATAATATTTAGAAGGTCAGCAAATTGCTGACCTTCTTTTGTTTAACGTTAATTGGTTGTGTAAAAGAGAATAAAGGTTAATTTTTAAATTACAAAACCTTACATTTACCAACTTAAAGGTAAACCCCAATCCCGACCCAATGAAACGTCTTTTACTTCTTTTCTTGCTTTTATCAGTGGGCTTAATTTCCGCTTTTCAATTGATTTCTCACCATGAAAATACTTCGGAAGACTGGTCAGAATATTTGGGTGGTTCCGACCGTAATCATTACTCAAATCTAACCCAAATAACGCCCGAAAACGTTAAGAATCTACAAGTTGCGTGGACGTATGCTGCCCCTGATACGGGTCAAATGCAAGTAAATCCAATTATTGTCGAGGGAATGTTATATGGCGTAACTTCAGCTGTAAGAGCTTTTGCATTAGATGCCAGCACAGGCAAAGAAATTTGGCGATTTGGGGATCCTTTGAACACTTGGCATAGTACAAGTAGGGGCGTGGCATATTGGGCGGAGGGTGACGACAAACGTATTTTATATACCGTTGGTCCTTTTTTGTATGCTTTAAATGCCAAGACGGGAAAACCTATTGAGAGTTTTGGTGAGGGTGGAAAAGTAGATTTACACACAGGATTACCCGATATTGCCAAAAATAAATTCATTATTTCCAATACCCCAGGTACTATTTATGAAGATTTGATTATTATGCCACTACGCCTTTCTGAAGGAGCCGATGCTGCCCCTGGCGACATTCGGGCGTTCAACGTAAAGACAGGAAAATTGGCTTGGACTTTCCACACCATCCCTTATCCAAACGAATTTGGCTACGAAACCTTCCCAAAAAACGCTTATAAAAATGATGGAATTGGGGCGGCAAATAATTGGGCGGGCATGGCAATTGATAGAAAAAGAGGGATTTTATTTGCTCCAACGGGTTCGGCAGCGTTTGATTTTTACGGGGGTAATCGTAAAGGTAAAAATTTATTTTCTGATTGTCTTCTGGCACTGGATGCTCGCACGGGTAAACGACTTTGGCATTATCAAACCACGCACCATGATATTTGGGATAGAGATCACCCAGCACCACCTAATTTAGTAACCATTAAACAAAATGGTAAACTGATTGATGCAGTCGCCCAAGTAACCAAACAAGGATATGTTTTTATATTTGATAGAGTTACTGGAAAATCTTTATTTCCAATCAAGGAAGTTTTGGCTCCTAAATCTACGCTTACTGGCGAACAATCTTGGGCAACGCAACCCGTCCCTACAAAACCAGCACCGATGGCACGGCAAGCCCACAATTTAACCGAAAAAGATATTAGTCCTTTTGCAGAAAATCGGGAAGAGTTGATTGCTCAACTGAAAACTTACAAAAAAGAATTATTTGCCCCTCCGAGTAAACAGGGAACGGTCATGTTACCAGGATTTGATGGTGGACCAGAATGGGGTGGTGCTGCCGTTGACAAACAGGGAATCATGTACGTTAATTGTAATGAAATGGCGTGGATTCTCACAATGAAAGATACACCAAAACAAGATGTTCTGGCTCATTTGCCTTTGGGTGAAAAAATTTATACAACTACTTGCACGGTCTGTCACGGGAACGATAGAAAAGGAAACGCCAAAAGTGGTTATCCTTCTTTGGTGGATATTGGCAAGAGACGAGACAAAGGTTACGTTACCCAAATCATTACAAACGGCAAAGGAATGATGCCAGGTTTCACCACGCTGAGTACCAACGAAAAACAAGCTTTAGTGAGTTTTTTATTCGGAGAAGAAAAAAAGGAAGTAGGAGGGGAAACAAAAACAAAAATGCCTTATTTGCCCTATTCAAGCACGGGTTACAATAAATTTTTGGATAGTAAAGGTTTGCCAGCCATTGCTCCACCGTGGGGAACACTCAACGCTATTGATTTGAATACAGGCGAATTCCTCTGGAAAGTACCCTTCGGCGAAGAAGAATCTTTGAAAGCCAAAGGCATCAATAACACAGGAACTGAGAATTACGGAGGTGCGATTGTTACAGAAAGTGGTTTGTTATTTATTGCGGCAACAAAAGATGGAAAATTTAGAGTTTTTGATAAAAAAACGGGTAAAATTTTGTGGGAAACTACCCTTCCAGCGGCAGGATTTGCCACACCTTCAACGTATCAAATTAATGGAAAACAATACGTCGTTATTGCTTGCGGAGGAACAAAATTAGGTACGAAAAAAGGGAATCAATATGTGGCATTTGCTTTGCCGTAAAGTAAATTATTACGCAAAGTTTTTTAAATTATTACTCATAATTTTAGCGGAAGAAAGAGCCAAAGGTATTCCACCACCTGGATGAACACTTCCGCCCACAAAATACAAATTCTTGATTTTGGATGAAAAATTAGCGTGCCGTAAAAAAGCGGCAAAACGGTTATTAGAAGAATTTCCGTACAATGCCCCCTGAGCGGAAGATGTTTTAGATTCTATGGTTCGGGGGTCAAGAATCTGCTCACATTCAATCAGTTCTGAGATGTTTTGCCCTAAGATTCTACTGATTTTTCTAAGTACATTTTCTTTAGTTTGGGCAATAATTTCGTCCCAATCTTGCCCTTCGTTGGCAGGTGCATTTATTAATACAAACCAATTTTCACAGCCTTCGGGGGCATCATCAGGTTTATGTTTTGAGGTGATGTTGATGTATACGGTTGGGTCGTGATAAATCGTTTTTTTCTCAAACATGGTGTTAAATTCTTCTAAATAATTATCACTGAACAGAATATTATGCAAATCTAAGGCTGGAAATTTCTTTTTAATTCCCCAATAAAAAATAACTCCTGAGCTTGATTTTGGCTGATTTAACAAAAAGTTGGGATGTTTCTCGTTGGGAAGGAGTTTTCGATAAGTATGGGTTACGTCCATATTGGAAACCACTACATCAAAAGGAATAAGGCCGAAATTATTCTCTTTATTTTCTCCATTTCTGCTCAACTTCACCCTTTTAACTTTTCCATTTTCTATGATAATCTCCTCAACTTTCGTTTCGAAATAAAATTTAACGCCCAAACTTTCAGCTAATTTTACTAAGGAATTGGTAATGGAAACCATGCCTTTTTTTGGAAAAAATGCCCCAAGATTGTATTCCAAATGCGGAATAATATTTAAAGTCGCAGGAGTTTGGTAAGGGTTGGAACCATTATAAGTGGCATATCTATTGAAAAGCTGTACAATTTTCGGATTTTTGAATAGCTTTTGATTTGCTTGGTTCATTGTTCCAAAAATGCCTAATTTGGGAAGATTTAAATATCCTTTCAAGGCTTTTTTTGAAGTCCAAGTAGAAAGTTTGTGGAGTGAATCTTGCAAAAAAAGACCGTCTAAAACTTCATATTTAAAAGCAGAATCTTTGAGAAATTGGATAATTTTTTCGGCGGGTTCTCCCGTAACTTCTTCAACTTCTTGGGCAAATTTTACGGGTTCCGCCCAAGCGGTTAAACGGGTTTTATCCTCCCAAAAATACCGACAAATTTCTGTTAATTGCTCGTATTCAAAAAAGTTATTAGGATTCTGTCCCACTAATTCAAATAATTCCGTCACTAAATTGGGTAAGGTAAACAGAGAAGGACCTGCATCAAAACGGTAACCTTCTAATTCAAAACTACTCAATTTTCCACCAGCATAAGCATTAGCTTCAAATACCGAAACTTCAAAGCCTTTATGAGCTAATCGAATGGCAGAAGCAATGCCCGCAATACCCGCTCCGATGATGGCAACTTTTTTCATGTTTTAATAAAATAACCATTCCATCGCTTTGGGGAATTCTTTGCCCCATTGGTCTTCACTGTGTTTTCCGTCAGGGTCGAGGGAAAGATTAATTACTGTTTTTTTAACGCCTTGACGTTCAAGTGTCTTCTTTAATTTTTCAACATTTGGAATCATGGCTGTGCTTTCTTTTCCACCCGCATATACATAGATACGTGAGGGTAAATGCGAAAGAAAATCAATGGCATCAAAATAAATATTGGGCGAAATCCAAAGTGAAGGCGAGAAAATCATTAATCTTCCAAATGATTCTGGGAACATTAATCCAGCATAAATACTAATTAAGCCTCCTAAAGAACTTCCACCAATACCCGTAAATTCACGTTCTGGTTTAGTTCTGAAATTTTTATCAACGTAAGGTTTTAAAGTCTTCGCTAAAAACTGAGCATATTTTCGACCTTGTCCCTTACCTAATTTTGGATTATTATAGGGTGAATATTCTTGAAAACGTTCTTCGTCTCCATGTGAAATGGCAACCACAATCACGTCTCCATGCTCACGAGCCGATAAAACAGCCAACTGTTTATCAATGCCCCAGTTTCCAAGTTCAGAACCATTTCCAAAAAGATTTTGGGCATCTTGGAGATAAATAACTGGATAATGCTTGGTGGAAATTTCGTAATTATGGGGCAAAAGAATATAAACAGCCCGTTTTCTATCTAATTGAGGTATTTCAAATTTGTCAGAAATCAAGCGAATTTCGGGCATGAGGTTTTCAGAAAGATTCTCACCGTTCATTCGCCAATGAGGCACAAAATCTTGATAAACACCATTTTTGATTTTGGCGATACGGTTTGGAATACCATTGCCAAATTCATCCAATTCTACTTGATTCCATCCTCCTTTAGTATATTTATACTCGAAAGTATCGGGCAGTTTTATGGTATCAGGAAATTTTAAAGCGTATTTCCCCTCTTCTATCTTATTTAATCTAAGTTCCTCTCTATCAGGCAACCAAGCGTTGAAATTACCCGATAAATACACGGGACGTTCATCTTCAACAGGCGTGGTTAATTCAAAATACAATATATTCTTACTCATTCAATTATGTGGTTATTTCAGTCTGCAAATTTACGAAATAATCCTTTGTAATTATTCTGTTTTTATTAAAACTCATTTTTGGCAATAAGGTTTTAGGATTAAAATATCATTTGGACTAAAAACGCTATTGTTTGGGCGTTTGACGGTATGTATGGGTAAAAAATAATTTGCAATTTTGTAGGGTGAAAATACGTAAAGTTCAATTGCAAAAACTGTGCAAAGTAAAATTTTAATATTAACAGTGCTTTTGACTATGCGTTTTGAAAAATAATAACTTTTGTAGAAATAAACTAAGATTATGGACTATACTTTGGAGAAGTTTCTCTAAAACTGTAGTAAAATAATAATAGAAGAATAAAAACACAAAAAGTATGAACAAACAAGCCTCATTCAACAAAGTTTAAGTTGAATAAAATGAGAATAAATTTGATGCCCAACTCAAAACCATGACATTTCACACGCAACAAATCCAAACTGAACAAGGCGTTTTGATTGGATTGCCCCCCTTAGATTGATATGAATAAGATTGTAGAAATTGAGGTATTAAACAATTATCATATTTGGATAAAATTCCAAGATGGTTTTGAAAAAATAGTAAATCTAAAATCTTTTCTGGGAAAGGGTTTTACTGCCGAATTGTTGAATTATGACAATTTTAAAAAGGTACAAATTGAAAGTGGCGGAGGATTATCGTGGTATAATGACTATGATTTTACCCCAATTTTCTGAGAGATTATGTTCCATCAGAACAGATTGAAGAATTAGCATAAAAAAACAAAAAATATGAGTAAACAAACCTTATTCGACAAAGTGTGGGATGCCCACGTTGTTCGTAAAATTGAAGATGGCCCAGATGTATTTCTGATTGACCGTCACTTTGTCCACGAAGTAACTAGCCCCGTAGCTTTCTTGGGTCTTGAAAGTCGTGGGATTGATGTGATGTATGCCAAGCGTACTTTCGCTACCGCTGACCACAATACGCCCACTATT
>JANXRS010000424.1 GCA_025356745.1 Arcicella sp. | reverse complement strand
AGTATTTATGTTAACATAAACCTAAAACCAGATTCAAATTTTCATCAATTTATTATTTCTGGCAAAATTACAGTTATAAAATTGTACTATTCATTGATTTTAAACTCAAAATTGCATTTTTAAATGCGTTCAACCTGAATCCGATTTGAAAAACCATTTTTATACAGAAAATTAGCACCTGCTATTTCATGTCTAATATTTCCTAAACCATTCATTTCATTTTTATTAGGTAAAAAATGCCCAATATCGTGCAAAAATGCGGCTAAAATCACTTCTTCTTCATAGCCCTCTTGTTGAGCCAAATGTGCCGTTTGAAAACTGTGTTCTAAAATACTTACGGATTCTCCAACGTATTCCGCCGAACCGTTTAATTCGTATAATCCAAAGATTAAATCGAGCCTTTGGCAAATGAGAGATTCTGAAATAATCATGCGTTTTTAAGCTAAAAATGAAAAAAAGTAGTAGAAATTTCTACTACTTTTAGGTTCCATTAACCATTTATAATTCTTAATTTTTAACTTTTACTATTTCAAAATCCAGATGGCTGAATTTATATTTTCATCGATTACAGATACATTGAACTGACGCTTAATTGCCTCTGATAAATTATCCGTATTAGTTGTTCTTTCTGATTTTGGGTATAAATAACGCAAAGGAATTTTTGTTCCATTGCCTGTTCCTGTACCTACCAAAAAGGCAGGAATACCCGTTCTACGCCAATTATAGTAGGCTTCAAAACCAGAATTTTGGAAGAAAGCAATGTATTTTTGATTCAAAATTTGCGTTAAACCTTCAGCAGTATTTCCTGCATATTTCACATTATTTTGAGCTAAATAAGCAGTAGCATCATTCACACCATAAAATGACATGGACGCTTTCACACCACGCTCGTACCAATCTTGTGCATTGCCAGTTACCCAACCTTTATTGATGGCTTCGGCAATGTTGAAACACATTTCTGGGTAAGAAATCAAAAAAGTATTTTCGCCCGTATATGAAGCATAATACCGCTTACGATTTTGGAAAGAATATTGCCCTAAACCTGCTTTTGAAGACATATCAGCTAAATCTTCTCCTGAACTTGCTCCTACATAAGCCTCAAAATCTGTTGCTTTCAAACCCTTCAATAATTGTGCATCGGCTGGTTCTGCCACCACAAAAAGGCGTGGATCTTTAAGATTTTTCAGCAAATCAATGTATGTTTTTGCCATATTTTCACGAGTGGCATTATTTCCAAAATTATCTGGATTACGGGGATATTTATTATTTGTTCCCCAGAAGTATTGTAAACTTTCCGATAAATCTGTAAACAATGGATACTTCGATGGATTGCTTAAAATATTGGCAAAATCCGTTTTTACTTTCAAATCAGTATCGTCCGCTTTTTTACTCAAATGAACTAAAACTCTCAATCTGAATGAATTAACGGCTTTTTGCCATTTACGAAGGTCATTATTGTAGTAAATATCACCGTCCAAAGTTTTATCGCCCGTTGCAATTAATTGCGTTAAATCAGTATTTGATTCATCCAACCATTTCAAAACTTGAATGAAAACATCTTTTTGCGTATCATATTTTGGTTTATCAATCGTTAAGCCTTGCAAAGCATCTTTTACAGGTAAATCGCCCACTTGCAAACTCATGTTTGTATAATAATAAGCCCGAAGAAATTTGCCCAAAGCTGAATAAGGATTTAAGTCTTTTGCCCCCGCATTTTTGGCTTCCTTTTCCATTTGAACTACGTTTTTTAGAGTAGTAAATTTCAAATCAGCATTTCCCCAATTATATTCATTGTTCGAGTAATAATTATAATTAGATGCATAAAACTGATTATTACGCATAATATCATTCCAAGCACCATCATTCATTCTGCTTAGTGCATCTCTTAAAATAATGGAAGACGGAACGGAAGTTGGCAAATTTGGATTCTGCTCCAACTTTTGAAAATCACTACAACTTGCTAAAATTGAGATGATTAGCATTGATAAAATATATTTTTTCATGGATTTTATGAGTTATGAATGATAAGTTATGAATGATGAGTTATGAGTTTAAAAATTCATCATTCATAACTCATCACTAATTAAAATGTCAAATTCAAATTTATTCCAAAACGTTTCATCGTTGGCGTTTGCAGACCAGTACTTGCACTTAAACCCGTAAATTGGTCTAAATCAACGCCACTGTGTTTGCTATCAACGAAGTAAAATAAATTACGTCCAACCAATGAAACAGAAGCCTGTTTGATAAAAGTTTTCTGTAAAATATTCGATGGAAAATTATAGCTTAATGTTACTTCACGAAGTTTAGAGAATGTTTTGCTCATCAAATTTCCTTCGGCAGTTGAGTTATAACGACTAATATAATCTTGTGCATAAGTTTTGATGTCATTCGCAACAAACTTGAGGTTAGCATAATTTGTAATTGCTCCAGTAGTCGAATTGAACGTAGGTGAACCTTCTGAAATCTTTACACCTTCGCCCACGTAAGATTTAATTCCTTGGGTATCAAAATCTCTGGCAGCACCCAAAGCACCTTCAACGGTTTCAATATTTCTACCACCTCTGAAAGTCTGACGGCGAATATAATCTTCAACTACGCCTCCAACACGTCCATCAAATTGGAAACTTAATGCCCAATTTTTGTAAGAAACACGGTTATTCAAGCCCCAAACGAAATCTGGATTGGCAAAACCAACTTTCGTTCCAAGTCCATTCACTAAAGGACGACCACCTGCATCATTAATAATTTGTCCGTCTAACGTTCTTTGGAATGTAGCAACAAAAACTTGGTCAATGCGTTCACCAACGTTTATAAATTGGCTTCCAGTGTTGCCAGATACAAAATAATTACGTGGAAGTTGTTCAATTTTTACCCCATTTTCATTATATACTTCTTGCAAAGTCTCTTTGAAATTTGAGTAATTTAAGAGAACATCCCATCTTAAATTATCACCTTTTATCGGTGTTCCTTTCAACGTAATTTCCAAACCCGTTTTTTGAGTTTTGATTCCGTTTACAATCGCTGAAGTATAACCCGTTGTTGAAGACAAATCACGGTTAAAAATTCTTGGACCGTCATTAGAAGTAAAATAAGTTACGTCCGCTGAGAAACGATTTTTAAATAAATTCAATTCTGCTCCAATTTCTATTTGCTCTGTAGAGTTTGGTTTCAATGCAGGATTATTGATTTTGTCAGAATAAGTTGCTCCTGGATTCGTATTATAAACGGGTGAAATTCCGTAACCAACTGAGTTTGCATAATTTGGACCATCATAAGAAGAAGCATATTCAGCACCGTAACCAATTGGAGATGAACCACTTGGATTTGTTCCAATGGTTGAGCGAGTCAAACCATCTTTTACGTTAGCGTAAGAAGCACGAAATTTCAACATAGAAATGGCTTCTGGGAAGTTTACATAATCAGACACAACCGTACTTAGACCAAAGGATGGATAAAAGAAAGTATTGTTGCCTTTTGGTAAGGTCGAAAGTTTATCTACCCGCCCAGTTGTTGAGAAAGTTACTAAACCTTTGTACGATAAATCCGCTGAATAATAACCACTTTTCACTTCCATATCCGCTAAATAACTAAACGCTTTAATGGCTCTCAATGAGTTTGAGAAAGTATAAACTCCAGGCGTATTCAAATAATCAGTTAGCGTATAACTTGAATTGTATTTAAAACTACGAATGTTTCCACCTGCCCAAATTTTCACGTCAAAAGCATTATTAAATTTTTGATTATATTTCAACAAAATGTCCGTATTATTCTCGAATAACGACCTTTTATCTTCACGATAATCGCCTTTGCCTTCTTCACGACCGTAAACAGTTGCAGAATAAGGGAATTTTTCAGAACGGAAGATATCGTAAGTTGTAATGGATGTACGTCCAGTTATCGATAAATTATCATTGATTTTATAATCTAAAGAAGCATATCCATAAATATCGTTTCTCAATGTCACATAATTATCAGAAAGGTATTGTGCCAAATACACAATTAAACATCGTAAATTTTAGTGTGAATGCAGGGATTAATTTCTCAAAAAAATTGCGTTTGGAGACTAATTTGAACTATAATCGTCAATTTACCCCTAATATTCCCGACGTTAATTACGGTCCTAATTCGCTGATTTACAACATGACTATTTGGGGTGGTGCGGATTGGAATGTGGATGATATGCGTAATTACTGGCAAGCTGGAAAAGAAGGCGTTCAACAAATTTATGCTGAATATCAACGCTATAATAATCCCTACTTCATGGCTTATGAATGGCAGAGAGGACATTATAAAAACGATATTTATGGATATGCTTCTTTGGATTATAAAATCAGCGATAATTTATCGGTAACTGGACGTACATCTATAACAACTTACGATATTTTCCGTTCTGAAAAATTTCCTTATTCGGCAACTGTTTACGGTCGTGAAGAAGGCAAAGGCGATTATCGTGAAGATAAAAGGTCATTATTTGAGAATAATACGGATGTTTTGTTAAAATATAATCAAAAATTCAATAATGCTTTTGACGTGAAAATTTGGGCAGGTGGAAACATTCG
>JANXRS010000421.1 GCA_025356745.1 Arcicella sp. | reverse complement strand
AGTATTTATGTTAACATAAACCTAAAACCAGATTCAAATTTTCATCAATTTATTATTTCTGGCAAAATTACAGTTATAAAATTGTACTATTCATTGATTTTAAACTCAAAATTGCATTTTTAAATGCGTTCAACCTGACTTTCAGACCAAATTATTCGTTCTTCTCGTTCCGTTACAGCTAACATTGCAGAAGGTTTTGGACGTTATACATTTCGTGAAAATTTACAGTTTTGTGTTCAAGCCAGAGGTTCATTAACCGAAACGTTGAATCATTTAATTGATGCTTTCGATGAAGGCTTTATTGATTCACAAATTCTTACGAATTACAAAAAGGATTTTGATGAATGTGGTAAAATATTGAATGGATATATGACATATTTAAGAAACCAAAGTAAGAAAAAACCATTGGAAAAGTAATTTAATTGTCAATGGAATTCGTCTGTCATGTAACTAATAACCAGTAACTAATTACTGTTCCCAATGTATCGAATATATCCAACTCTTTTAAATTCTTTCGCCTATTACGAAAGTAAAACCGTTGATTCAAAGGGAAATATCCTCGTGGATGTGCAGGAAATGCTCGACCGTATCAACCGTGTACGAAAACCAACGACTGTAGCTCAACAAAAGGGAATTGATTTTGAAAAAGCAGTTGTAACAGGTGAAAATGAAGATAGTTTTAAGGAAGGAATTATTGAAAAAGCAAGGGCTCTATTACCCGCAAAATACAAAACCCAATTTTATTCCGAAGCAAAATATAAGAATTGCTTAATTTACGGATACGTGGATTTAGTGGGTTCAGACCGTGCCGTTGATTTGAAATCTACCCGTATGTATTCCCCGAATCGCTTTGCACTCAATCATCAAAATTTCTATTTATTGGGCTTGAAAAAATATGGCATAAAGACTTTAGATTATGTCATTACTGATTTTGAAGAGGTCTATAAGGAAACATATTCCTTTGATAATTACGATTTTACGCCCTTATATCAACAACTCGACAACTTCATAGATTTTTTGGAACAGCATAAAAAACAGATTCGAGACAAGAAGATTTTTGATAGTAAAACGGACAATAATCAATTATCAATGTTTTGAAAATTAGGTACCTTTATTTATTCATGGTATGATTGAAACTGAAATTTTGATACTGAATAAATTATCAATTGAATTTTGTAGATATTTTTCATAAAAAAGTACAATATTCTCTTGACAATATAATATTAATTTGCTAAATTCATTACAAAAAATTAACATAACGTAACAAATACTATGACAGCAATCGAACGCATTGAACACTGGGGTGATTCACACCACCCAGCTTGGCTCGACATCGTGAGAATCGGATTAGGGCTTTTACTGTTTTTTAAAGGAATGAGTTTTATCGGAGATACTTCCCAATTATCTGTCTTAACCGAGGGTATGCATTTCAATGCTTTCTCTTATGTGGCTGTACATTATGTTGCATTTGCACATTTAGTGGGAGGTTTGTTAGTTACTTTGGGATGTTTGACTCGGTTAGCCTCAGCATTTCAAGTGCCGATTTTGTTTGTAGCGGTTTTCTTTACCAATATCCGTAATGGCTTCACAGCGGTTAATTCGGAACTTTGGTTGTCCTTGATTGTGCTTGGTTTATTGATACTTTTTTGGATTATTGGCTCAGGTAAATTTTCTTTTGATGAATATATGAAAAATCATCCTGCGTATAAGATGAAATAGCTTACTACAACTCGAATTACAGTAATAAAAAAGTCCCTTTCAAATTAATGAAAGGGACTTTTTTATTGTCTATGCAAGGAAAACTATACCTTGATTTCAACATCAACACCTGAAGGCAATTCTAATTTCATCAACGCATCAACTGTTTTTGGAGATGATGAGAAAATGTCGATTAGACGCTTGTAAGTACATAATTGAAACTGCTCACGAGCTTTTTTGTTTACGTGAGGAGAACGCAAAACTGTGAATTTTTCAATCTTCGTAGGTAAAGGAATTGGTCCTGAAACTACTGCACCCGTAGCGATTACCGCCTTAACAATTTTTTCAGCCGATTTGTCCACCAAAGTATGGTCAAATGACTTCAATTTAATTCTAATTTTTTGATTCATTGTGTTGGTACGTTAATTTAAAACCAATCTCGAAAGTACCATTTGCTTCGATTTTGGGACTGCAAAATTAATAGAAAGGTTTGATAATTAATAGTATAAGAAAAAATATTATAAACTTATTCACTAACTCCTTAAACTAAACAGCAGTTTTCGAGAAATAATTTTTAACTTGTATCTCTTTGAACATCAATAAATTAAATAATAACACAGTTTATAAGTAAAATAATATTCGCCTTTAAAAATTGAGAATTAGCGATGATAGATAATAAATTTTCTTCTCTTTAAAGGGAAAGTAGAAGTTCAAATGGACAGCAAAACCTTCCAAGATTAAAAATAAGTTTGATGATATTAAGAGTAAATTTCCAGTGATTATGCGTTTTGATGATTAGATGAATAATAAGTAATTATATCCGGTAACCAAGATGCACAATTTTTATTTTCTAGTATAATTTTCTTTGTGGCTTGCGTAAATTTTAAAAGACAAATCAACCATAAAATAATCAGCTTGTGAAAAAACCTTTCTTCTTCCTTCTGTTACTAATTTCTAATCTGACTTTTGCTCAGAAAAAATCGGAAACCAAAGACTGGATTTCAATCTTTAATGGCAAAGACTTCTCAGGTTGGGACATCAAAATTTCAGGCCAACCCTTGAATGATAATTACAAAAATACCTTTCGGATTGAAGACGGTATGATGAGAGTTAAGTATGACCAATATCAAAATTTTGATGAAAAGTATGGACATATTTATTATAAAAAACCTTATTCCTATTACATCGTTCGTTTTATGTATCGTTTCAATGGAAATCAAACCCCTGGTGGAGCGGTTTGGAATAATCGAAACAGTGGTATTATGGTTCATTCCCAATCTGCTCAAAGCCTAACATTCGAGCAAACGTTTCCTATTTCTTTAGAAATGCAATTATTAGGAGGTTTGGGCAAAGGCGAACGTCATACGGGCAATTTATGCTCGCCAGGCACCCAGGCTTATATGCAAGGAAGCCTTCGCCCTGCCCATTGCTTAGAATCAGATTCAAAAACTTATGACGGCGACCAATGGGTAAGTGCTGAAGCAATTGTCTTGGGAGATTCAGTGGTGCATCACATTATTAATGGAGATACTGTTTTAACTTACAATAAAACCCAAATCGGGGGAGGTTTTGTGGGTGGGAAACAAGATTGGGAAGTTGCCAAAATGGATAAAGCCACCATTGAAGCATGGAAGAAAAAAGACGCAACACCCTTAAAATCAGGATATATTGCTCTACAAGCCGAAAGTCATCCTATTGATTTTAAAAATATTGAAGTTTTAAATTTAGAAGGTTGCACCGACCCAAAAGCCTTGAACTATAAATCATATTTCGTCAGAGCTAATAAATCAGCTTGTCGATATAAAAAGAGAAAGGTTTAGTGGAATTTCCACTAAACCTTTCTCTTTTTATATACTTTAATAGTTTTTGTGGTAGGGGCATATTAATACGCTCTTACTACAAAAACTACTTGCTCAATCAGGTCTTAAACTTCTTTTCACCCGTTTGCCTAATACCACTGCCGTGTCTTGCTCTTTAAAATATACACTTCCTTCAATATAACTAGCGAAAGTCTCCTTGTAAGTATCTCCAATCGGAATTCTCAATACTTTATCCAATACTACTTCATCTCCCTCGATTCCCGTTATTTTTTCTTTGGCAATGATAAACGACCTATGAACACGCATAAAACGGTCAACTGGTAAACGTTTTTCCAAATCTAAAAGCGTTAGATTGGTCGTAACTCGTTCACCATTTGTTGTAATAGAAGCATACGTTTTTTGTGCTTCTATATAAATGACGTCTTTATACAAAACCTTGTGGAATTTACCTTTTGCATCTACTTTTACAAAAATATATTCTTCTTTTGTAGGCATTCTTTCTGGTTCTATTTCGTCAATAGGAGCATCAACTAAAGTCATTTCAAAAGGCATTTTACTAACTGCTTTTAAAAACCGTTGATAACCAAAAGGTTTTACCAAATAATCCATTACTCCAAATTCAAAACTTTGCAAAGCATATTCTTGATAACCCGTGGTCATGATAAATTTAACCTTTCCCTCAAAGAGGCTCACCAAGTTTAATCCATTCATGCGAGGCATTTGAATATCAGCAAAAATTAAATCTATGTCATTGTTCGACTGTAATATCCCCACAACCTCGATTGGATTAGTCGTAGCTTTTACTAAATTCAAGAATGGCGTATCCTTAATATAACTTATCATGATATCTAAAGCAGACTGTTCATCATCTACCGCAATACAATTAATCATTTTTATATAAGTTTATAATTTACTGTAAATGTCACTACGTAATCATCTTTTAAATTCTCACATTCCAAAGTAAATCCGCCATTTTTATAGACAGCATTTAATCTTTTAATAATATTCACGATACCAACGCCTGTATTGCCTTTCCCTTTAATATCATCTGGTTTATGGTTTTTAAGATTACTAACCATAAACACAAAGAAGTCATCAATTAAACTTACTCTCACAACGAGTGGATGATTAGGATCATCCACTAACCCGTGTTTCAACGCATTTTCTATTATCGTAATCAAAACCATCGGAACAATCCGATGTGAATCCATATACCCTTCTTCTTCATAATCAATGTGAGCATTTTGCTGATTACGTTCTTTAAACATTTTTAAGTAACGTTTCACAAAAAAAATCTCTCCGCTCAAATCCACCCTATCTTCTTGCATTTTCGTACTGGTGGCATATTGCATCATGGCTGAGAACTCTAAAATCATTTCGCCCGCTATGTGTTTAGAGGAAGTTAATATCTTACCATAAATCAGATTTAAGGTATTAAACAAAAAATGGGGATTTATTTGAGCTCGAAGAAAAGCCATTTCTGCTTGTGCTTTTTCCTTCGCTAAAATAGCATTTTTTTCTCTCTCTTCTGCAAGTTGCTTATCTTTTTTTATTATATCAATTTTTTGATTGGAAATCAGGTTGAACGCATTTAAAAATGCAATTTTGAGTTTAAAATCAATGAATAGTACAATTTTATAACTGTAATTTTGCCAGAAATAATAAATTGATGAAAATTTGAATCTGGTTTTAGGTTTATGTTAACATAAATAC
>JANXRS010000420.1 GCA_025356745.1 Arcicella sp. | reverse complement strand
AGTATTTATGTTAACATAAACCTAAAACCAGATTCAAATTTTCATCAATTTATTATTTCTGGCAAAATTACAGTTATAAAATTGTACTATTCATTGATTTTAAACTCAAAATTGCATTTTTAAATGCGTTCAACCTGATACGTATTGGAAAAACTTATGGCTTAATAAAAATTGACGGTTCAACAAAAATTGATGCCATTTATGATAATCTTAATGCCACTACCGAGCAGGGGAAGTGGCTGATTATTGAACAAAATAAGAAAGTTGGACTGATGGACACGGAAGGAAATATTAAAATAAAGCCATCTTATGAATCTATTGTGAGTATTACTGACCCATCTATTATACAAAATGCAAATTTGGGAATTGCTAAGGATGAAGCAGGAATTAGATTAATTGATTTTAAAGACCTCAAAATCAGTAAAACCTATTCATTCATAGGTAATTTTAATAAATATGGTTTGGCTCAAATAAAAGATGGAAAGTATATTGGTTTCATCAATGCCGAATTGAAAGTTGTAATTGAACCCGTATATAATACTGTAGGTAATTTCAATCAATATGGTTTAGTTTCTGCTTGTAAAACGGAGGTAAATGGAGCGAATAATGGGGTAAATAAATGTGGTTATATCAAATTTGATGGTAGTGAAATTATTCCTATTAATTTTGATGAAGTGGCTCAATTTAACAAGTTTGGATTAGTGGTCGTAAAAGAAAACGTTAAAAATTGTAGTCTTCCAGCGGGTGATTGTCAAGTTGATATGATTTACGATAAAAATGGAAACTTAGTGGTTGGAAAAACGAATGAGGCCGCTCCAATTGGGATTAAGTATATCACCACTGATACGCTTTTCAATGGAAATTTTGTGGCTATCAAGACTTTCAACCCACTTAAAAATGGCGATGATATGCCCGTAGAATATAATTTAATTGAAAGAAATAACTTAAAAAGAATTACTACACAAAGCTATATTTCAATTAAACGATATGACTCAAATTTATTATTTCCAGTCCTAAAAGATGGCAAATGGGGCTTAATTGATACCACAGGTAAAGTCGTAGCAAAACTTAGTTACAAAGAGATTATGGTTACTACTGAAGGACTTTATGGTGTGAAATACGATAATAATAAATACGGCTTCATAGATAAAAAAGGGAAGGTGCAAATTGCTTTTGATTATGATGAAGTTCGTCCTTTTAATAATGGCTTATCAATCGTTTCGAAAGGGTCAGGAAAATTAGGCGTTATCAATCGTTACAATGCTAAGATTGCTCCTTGTTATTTTTCGGAGGTGATCATTTTACCAGCAACAAAACAGTTTGAATTATTGGATGCTTCAGGAAATAAATTTGTCTTGAACAGCAATGGGGATTGCGTTACCAACTGTACAAAATTTGATGAGATTAGAAAATTAGCAAATCAATAATATTCGATTAAATACCATTCAAAAAAATCCACTAAATTGCATTAGTGGATTTTTTATTTAAAAAACAATAGCATGATTATACAAAATATTACTTACAGCATTAATAAAGACTTAGAACAAGATTTCTTGGATTGGATGCAAAGTGTTCATATTCAAAATGTTATGATTACAGGGTTTCCAAAAAGTTTTAAAATTATGCGGTTATTGACGGAGGTTGAAAATGGCGGAGCAACTTTTTCTGTTCAATACAACTTTGATACAATGAACAATTTTGAAATCTTTGAAAATGAATATTTTGATGATTTGAATTATGAAGTTGATAAACGATACAGAGGAAAATACGTTTTCTTTCCAAGTTTATTGGAGGAACTGTAAATTGTTGATGGCATGAACTAAGGCTTCCCTTAATCCATGCCATCAATACTAAAATTAACACCTTAAAATACTATTTTCTGAAAATTAGCTTCGCAATTATTTCTCCTCTAACAATTTCAAAATATCATTTATAATCTCAGGATCGCCAGGACGTTTTGCATTTGAATTAACAATTTCTCCTTTTTTGCTCATTAACATGTACCTTGGAATTGCTTGCAACTTAAAAAATTTAGCTGCATTTGAGTCCCAACCTCCCACAGAATGGATATTTGTTCCTTTATCTAATTTCATATCAATCATTGCTTTCCGCCAATTTTCCTCTTCTTCATCAATAGAAATATATAGGAAAACAACTTGTTTTTTTTGCTTTTCATTCAGCTTTTCATACAACAATTTTGAATTTGGAAATTCCTTCCTACAAGGACCACACCATGAAGCCCAAAAGTCTAAATAAACGACTTTACCCTTCAAATCTGCCAATGATAAAGTGTCTCCTTGCGGTGTAACAGCTTTAAACCATTTCTTACTGTCTTCTTTTTTCTTAGTAACTTCTTCATCTTTTTTAGCCATCAATTCACCACATTTTTCCTTAATCAAAATTGCGTATTTCTCAGAATTTGGTGAAACATTTAATGCCGCAAATATATTCCGAATCGTTGAAGGCAAACAGCTAAGACACTGATTTTCAAGAAGGTAAGCTAAATAATATTGATATACTTTTATCGGTAAATGCTCACGAGCAAAATGATGTTTATCTTCCATAGCTTTATTCATATCCGTATATTTCACAAAATTGTGTTCCTTAGAATTGAAATAAGTAACATAGTAAATCAAGAAATTTCGGTATGCTGAAGAAATCATGGCAGTTTCATCTTGGATTTTTTTATCATCCAAACCCTCTAAAATGGGTGTGGGTAAAGAAATAACTTGCGATTGTCCAACATTGGCATTTCCTCTAACAACGGGATAAGCAAGAATGTAATACCAATAATTCCAACGGATTTGATTTTCAAGATATTTCTTAAAATCCTCCGAAAATTTTGCTTGATCTGGAAAAGATTTATAAAAATCTGATTGTGCTTTTTTTGAGTCAAAAAGTCCCATTTCAAGAACGTCAATGGGCTTTTCTGCAATTTTAGCAAACATGATTTGTGAGCTAAAATCTGCTTTAAATTTCTGATAAAATTTCTCCAAAAAATCATTTTCGATTTCCTTATTTCCTTTAAA
>JANXRS010000418.1 GCA_025356745.1 Arcicella sp. | reverse complement strand
AGTATTTATGTTAACATAAACCTAAAACCAGATTCAAATTTTCATCAATTTATTATTTCTGGCAAAATTACAGTTATAAAATTGTACTATTCATTGATTTTAAACTCAAAATTGCATTTTTAAATGCGTTCAACCTGATCTAAATATGAAATTGTACTTTTAACTTTATATCAAATTACCAATAAACCTTCATGACCTCACAGTCAAATGCTAACAAACTTACAAATAAAAAACTACGCTCTCATTGAGCATTTGGACTTTGCTCCCGATTGTGCCTTGAACATTATCACGGGCGAAACGGGTGCGGGAAAATCCATTATGCTAGGAGCAATTGGCTTGCTGTTGGGCAATCGTGCCGATACTCGCACGCTCTATAATCCGAGTGAAAAATGTGTAATTGAGGGCGAATTTAATATTTCGGGATACATCATGCGAAGTATTTTTGAAGAAGAAGAATTGGATTATGAAGAACATTGCATTATCCGCCGTGAGATTTCTCCACAAGGAAAAACTCGTGCCTTCGTCAATGATACACCCGTGAATTTGGAGACGCTCCGCAAGGTGACATCACAACTGATGGATGTACATTCTCAGCATGATAATCTACTCTTGGGTGCAAACGATTACCAACTTCAAATTGTGGATACTTTTGCTCAAAATCATGTTTTTTTAGATAAATATAAAGCTGATTATCAAACGTATAACAAAGCTAACCGTGCTTATGAACAATTGATGAATGAAGCAAAAGACTCTAAAAAAGAGTTTGATTATAATGCTTTTCTTTTAGACGAATTACAGAAAGTTAAACTCAAAGAAAATGAATTAGAAGGATTAGAATTAGAGTTAAACAAACTCGAAAATGCTGAAGAAGTTAAATCTAAATTGTTATTAGCGACTGAATATTTGAATGCTCCTGAGCAATCAATCATTACGTTTTTGACCAGTGCCATTGCTAATTTTAATGGAATTAGTAGCTACGGAACCCAATATGAGCAACTGCGTAACCGATTGCAAAGTTGTTTAATTGAACTAAAGGATGTTGCCATTGAAGTGGAAACTGAAGCTGAAGAAGTAGAATTGGACAATGAGAAAATTTCACTCATTCAACAAAGGCTTGATTTGTTGTACAACCTATTGAAAAAACACCAAGTCAAAACCGACCGTGAATTAATTGAGGTTCAAAATGAATTGGAGAAAAAAGTTAACAAAGTTTTAAACATAGATGAAGCACTTGAAAAGGTCAAAACCCAAGTTGAAAAGAACGAAAAAACAATGCTAAAATCTGCGGAAGCTTTGTCAAAATCTCGCATGGCTGTTCTACCAATTATTGAAAAGCAAATTTCGGATTTATTGAAAGATTTAGGAATGCTAAATGCTAGTTTGAATATCAAAAACGAGCTTATCAAACCAACGCCTAATGGAGGTAATATCATCAATCTGCTATTTTCAGCAAATAAAGGTATTAAGCCACAACCTATAAAAAACGTAGCTTCGGGTGGTGAATTTAGTCGTTTAATGTTGGCGATAAAGTATATTTTAGCTAATAAAAGAGCCTTACCAACCATTATCTTTGATGAAATTGATACAGGTATTTCAGGCGAAGTTTCGATAAAAGTAGGAAATATGATGCGTGAAATGTCTCGTAGTCATCAAATAATTGCCATTACGCACTTGCATCAAATTGCTGCACAAGGTACTGCACATTATTTTGTGTATAAAGATAACTCGTCTGCCAAAACTGTTTCTCGTATCAAAAAGTTAACAAATGAGGAACGAGTGATGGAAATTGCCCAAATGATTGGCGGACAAAATCCTTCAAAAGCCGTTGTTGAAAATGCACAGGAAATTTTGAGTAAACATTTAGTGGAATTAACGGATCATAAATTGAATTTGTGAGGTTGGTTGAAACGCAGATAAGACTCGCCGTCCGCTTTGATGTAAGCAACGCTGATTTAAAAGATTTTTTTATAGGTTGATGAAGTAAATTCATTGAAATAAATTGTACAATTATGAACAAAATAATAACCACAATCTCTCTTTTGGCTTTAATAATAGGCTGTCAAAAGAATGCAGAAGACAAGCAAAAATTAATGATTGATGAGGTCATGGCGGTACATGATGAGGTAATGCCCAAGATGGATGACATCATGTCTTTGAAAAGTAGTTTAGATTCTGCTATCAAAGTTTCACCCGATTCTGCTAAAGCTAAAAAGTTGTACTCTGCCTTAGATGTGGCGGATAATCAGATGATGGGTTGGATGGAAAACTATGATTCTGAGTCTGTAAAAGGTAAATCAGAAGAACAAATCAGTAAATATTTCGCTAACCAAAAAACCAGAATAACAGAAGTTAAAGTGCTGACTGTTAAAAGTATTGAAGAGGCCAAAAAATTTTTGAGGAAGTAAATAAATACAAAAAATGAAAATATCAAATTATATATATTTTTTCATTCTCCTATTTTCCTGCAACACCAACCCCGAAAAACTTCCAATTCTCGGTAATAAAGAAGCAGTCATAAAAAAGGTTAACGGAAAGCAAATAACGGATACAATTTATCACCAAATACCCAATTTTGAGTTTATTAACCAAGATTTTTCCAAAATTACGCAGAAAGATTATGAGGGAAAAATCTATGTGGCAGATTTCTTTTTCACGACTTGTCCAACAATTTGCCCAAAGATGAAAACTCAAATGTTGCGGATTTATGAAAAGTTTAAAGACAATCCAAAAGTAGGCATTCTTTCACATACGATAGACCCACGCCATGATACGCCAGCTGTGCTACGAGAGTTTATGAATAACTTAAATATTAAGTCAAAAATGTGGCAAATGGTAACGGGCGATAAAGCAAAAATCTACGAAATTGGGCAAAAAAGTTATATGGTTTCTGCCACCGACGACCCAACCCAACCAGGGGGAATTGTTCATAGTGGAGCCTTTGTTTTAGTAGATAAAAACCGACATATTAGAGGAATTTATGACGGAACTGAACCTGAGAAAGTTGATAAATTGATGAAAGATATGGAGGTTTTGCTTAATGAATTATAATTTGCTGAATAAACAAAAATTAAAAATGAAGATAATATTAAACTGCTTTATTCTAACTACTTTTTGCCTAATCATTACTTCTTGCAGCCAAGAAGAAGTAAAATTAAAACAGTATTACATTGATGGTCAGGCACTTTACAAAATGCACTGTGCCAATTGTCACCAAGAAAATGGACAAGGTTTGGCAGGACTTTATCCGCCCATTGCAGGCTCAGATTTCCTCCAAAAAAATAAGGAGTTAATACTTTGTTCGATGAGAAATGGATTGAAAGATACTATTGTGGTAAATGGAAAAACTTATCGTCAACCTATGCCAGCCAATACGCAATTACAGGCGTTGGATGTTGCAGAAATTGCCACTTACATTTATAACGAATGGGGAAATGAGAAGGTAATTACAGACGTAAAAAGTGTGCAGAAAGTGTTGGAAAATTGTAAAAAATAGTAATTTAATATCCAATTGTCATTTTTTGATGTATGGACAACAAACATCGAAAAACTACTGTGGAAGGCTTTTCACACTCACAACACCTGTCACTTTTCTAATGGTATAATCAGTAAAATCTTGATTAGAATCCATTCCCATACCATGCAGAACTTGGTCAGGTGTTTTGATATCGACCGCTTTATCAGTGTAAATTTTCTTGGTTTCAGGACTCCAAAATAATTCGGGCGTTTCCAAGATTTCATGTTTCACTTGATTATCAATTTGCACTTTTCCCATTATTCTGTAAAGATTTTTAGCCCGAATAAATCTGGCAGAATCTCCCCTTAATTTTGTGGTATTATTCCCAAACTTATCAAAAAAGAAAACTCTAATCTCTTTTGGGAAAATTTTATCTTCCGATGCCATCGTTAATTGCACATCAGTAGTCATTCTAACCACCAATCTTGCCGAGTCAGAATAGGTCATATTGATTCCGTAAACTTCAGAAACGGGTCCTTTGTATTCTTCTCTTTTGAGGTTCTTTTTATCTTCCTCGCAAGAAGTGAGTAGTAAACAGTAGGAAATGGGCAATAGAAAATAAGTGGCTATTTTTCTCAATAATACATAGCAACAAAAGTGGTCTGCGAAAACACAGACCACGGCATATAATTTTATTTTCAAATTTTCAAATTGACTCATTTTCAAATTAATATTAATCAATTTTTGGTTTACGAAACCAGTAAAAATCTCCTAACGAGAAACCTATTACGATTTTGTTATAAACTTCTTCAATTCCAGTAGTTGCCAATGTCCCTCTTTTCCCCCGCACATACGCCACGTTGATATACGAAATTGTTCTCAATGGGAACGAAGCACCTACTGAAAAACTCATATCTGTTGCAGCGTCTTTTCCATTAAAAGCATAAGGCGAAGTCGTATAATTTACGCCCGCACGATACATTACATGATTAAAATATCCATTTAAGGCATCAAATTTAGGAATATATTCAGCCCCCAAAGCCACCGTTGAAGCATTTTTCAAATTTTCTGATGAACCATTAAGATTCTGAAAACCAGACCACTGAGTCATTGAATAATCAAGAGACACCAATAATTTTGCGGGTTTTTCAATACTTATCCCTACTCTATAAATAGCTGGCAATGAGACACTTCCACTAATTTGTTTCAACGTATCAGCATTAACTTGTTGTAAACCCGTTGAATTATTAATGGTGAATCTCTTCAAAGATTTTGCTCCTATATTTTGAGCAAATTCTGCGGTTGCTCCAATATTTAAAAAATAATCTTTACTCAATTTTGGTTTCCAAGCCCAACCTAACTTAAAGTGTACGCCAGAATAATTGGTACGGTCGGCTAATTTTACTTGGTAACGTTGAGCATCACTCAAATTTTGGGTTGTTACATCACGGTTAATTACGCCAAAAAGATAAGCAGTTTCTACGCCAACATACATATCTTTGAAAATTCTAACTCCATTTGATACCACAGCCTTATTCAAACCTCCATCTCCGTGATAAGTATAAGTAATGCTATCAGTTCCGATAATATTGAGTTTCTGAGATGTAAAAGTTTTATAGTTCACTACACTATGCGGAGCTAATCCCAATGCCAAAGTCCATCTTGGCGAAGCGGGTAAAGCCAGCATTACAGGATTAAGCGAGCCATCAAAAGTATTGGAACGCTGTTTATCATTTTGCATAGATTTACCTTCCATATTCAAGCCCATTTCAAAAACAGTATAACGATTCCGTGCCAATAAAGCAGGATTCAATGTATTGATATAAATACCATTTGAATTGGCAACTCCTAAACCACCCATCATTGAATTGATAGCTGTTCCACCCGAATAAACTTCACCAATTCCCAAATATGAAAAAGGTGAATTTGTTTGTTGTGCGTTAGTTTTGAAGGTAAATAAAATACAATAAGCAATTAGCAAAAAACTACGTGCCGCTATTTTTACCATTCTATTAGAAGAAATTGTAAAACTATTTTGCGAAAAACTATGGTAACCTTTTATCTCTGTATTATTTGACATTATATTCTAAAATTCGGTTAAGTCCAATCAGCACTAATTCTGGGACTACAAAGTTCGGGTATTTTATGCGGTTTGCAAAGTATGATGCATCTCCACCACAGAAAATGACGTTAATATTTGTTAAAACCTTATCATACGCTTCAACAAGCCCATTTATTTCTGCTAATAAACCATTCATAACACCACTTTGCATGGCATGATTGGTACTTTTTCCAATAAGTGTGGGTATGGGTTCGGGTTTTAGTAACGGTAAACGCTTGGTAAAAGTATTCATGGCTTTAAACCTCATTTGCACGCCAGGCGAAATAATTCCACCGTGAAAATTATCATTTGCATCCACCAAATCATAAGTTATGCACGTTCCCATATCAATTACTACACAATTACTTTGCGGATACAAAACTTTAGCCCCAATGATCGCCGCCACACGGTCTGCTCCCAGGGTTTCGGGCGTATCATACAGCTTGGTAAGGGGTACTGGCGTAGTATTTTTTAATAGATAAATTTTAGGCGTAATAGTTGAAAATTTACGTTGTAATTGCTCCTCCGAATAACTAACTGAAGAAATCATAATCTGTTCAGGATTAACAATTTGTGCATAATTTATAAGTTCTTGGTAGGTCAGTTTCCAGTTTGTTTCTACTAGTTTTCCTTCGGCGAAAAGTCCTGTCTTTGCGTAAGTATTTCCTAAATCTATGGATAAATTCATTTGATATTGTTGACTTTTATTTTAGCAAATTTACTTTTTCTTTAATTAATGTCTCTCTACAATCAGAATAAATTAACTTTACGTTTCATTTAAACCTTTGAAAATGCAATATTTAGAATCTGAATTCCTTGAAAATAAAGTTACTGATATTCTTTGGCTCGTGGGTATTTTGATGTTTGGACTTTTATTTAGACGATTTCTGGCAGATAATTTAAGCAAAATCCTTTACCGATTTATTCGTCATGATAGCATTCCCATCCGTACTTTCGTAGCGATGCTTGAGCAACCCGTTCGATTACTTATCACCCTGATATTCATATATTTAGCTTCTTCATTCATTCATTTTCCTATCTCTTGGAACTTACCTTCTCAGGAAATATTTGGACTTAAAATGATATTAATGAAAAGTTTTGAAGGTATGTTTATCTTTTCAATTGCTTGGATTTTGGTAAGAATTACTAAATTTATTGCCCTCATTTTCAAAGAACGTGCCACCCTAACTCCTTCAAAGTTAGATGATCAATTTATCCCTTTTTTCCGAGATTTAGTGGTCGTAGGAATCTCCATTCTAACCATCTTTTTTATTTTGGGAGTCGTTTTTCAGGTTGATGTTGTGGCTTTAGTAACGGGTTTGGGCATTGGTGGACTCGCCATTGCTTTAGCCGCCCGTGAAACTTTAGAAAATCTTTTTGCATCTTTTACACTATTTTTGGATTTACCTTTCATGGTAGGCGATAATATTCAATTGGATAAAGTATCAGGAGATGTTGAAAATATCGGATTTCGTAGTACCCGAATCCGCACGGGCGATG
Organism: Arcicella sp.; assembly: GCA_025356745.1. Classification (GTDB taxonomy): domain Bacteria; phylum Bacteroidota; class Bacteroidia; order Cytophagales; family Spirosomataceae; genus Arcicella. The sequence goes on along the minus strand of JANXRS010000418.1, from coordinate 1,616 downwards.
GTAGCATGATAAGTATTCCAAATCGACTTTTAACGGCTCAAGCGCTTGAAAATCTATCGCAAAGACAATTTCGAAGAGCCAAATATACCGTAAAATTAGCGTCTGATACCTCTGTTGAAACCTTACATAAAATTATTAATCAAATAAATCAAGTAACTCATAATCAGGAACTTATTTACAAACCAGACCCGAGCACAACTCGCTTCGGAGGATTTGGAGAAAACTCCTTGGACATATTGGTCTCTTATAATATTGCTACTCATGACGTAAATATGTTTAATAAAGTTAAAGAGGAAATCAACTATCAAATTATGGAAATTATCAAGAAAAATGAAATCAAATTTACCCATCCAATTTTAAAACCCTTTGCTGAATAGAAATGAAAACAATCTTATCAACCCTTTTTATAACTTGTAGTATGGCAGCCACATCCGCACAAACCAATTACCCAACCTTGGGGAAAGTTGTCAGAATTGATCCTTCATTGGATAAACTCATTTCCCCCGATGCTAAAATCGAAGTATTATCCTCTGGTTATCAATGGAGCGAAGGACCTGTTTGGGTGAAAAATGGCGGATATTTACTATTTTCGGATGTTCCTGCCAACACGATTTACCGTTGGAAAGAAGGCGATAAATCAGCCACGCCATTTTTGAAACCTTCGGGCTATACAGGCATGGGTAGATACAGCAACGAACCAGGCAGTAATGGCTTGATTATCAACCAGAAAGGAGAATTAGTTGCCTGCGAACATGGCGATAGAAGAATATCGGCAATGCCATTAAAAGTAGGCGGAAAGTTTTCTTTAGCCGATAATTTTCAAGGAAAACGATTTAATAGTCCTAATGATATTGTTCAACATTCAAGCGGTTCATATTATTTCACTGATCCACCTTATGGTCTTGATAAACACGAAAATGACCAAAGTCGTGAAATAGATATTTTTGGCGTATATCGTATTGGAACGGATGGAAAAGTTAGTGTAGCTACCGCAGAATTACAAAGACCCAATGGTTTAGCATTTTCGCCTGATGAAAAGATATTATACGTGGCTCAGTCCGACCCTAATCGAGCGATTATTATGGCTTACCCCGTTCAAGCAGACGGTAGTTTGGGCAAAGGAAAAGTCTTTTATGATGCTACACCAATTGTAAAAGAAGGGAAATTAAAAGGTTTGCCCGATGGACTAAAATTAGACAAAAAAGGTAATCTTTTTGCTACAGGTCCAGGCGGAATTCTCATTATTTCGCCCGAAGCAAAACTTTTAGGTAGAATTGATAACAACGAACCCACCGCCAATTGTGCATGGGGTGATGATGGTTCAACACTTTACATTACATCAAATATGCACTTGTCTAGAATTAAAACTTTAACGGTTGGAATAGGTTTTTAGATACCATTGTAAATAAAGTCCTCTGTGAAGGATGGGCTTTATTTACTAAAACATACCATATCCTCACTTATTTTCCAACAACTAACAGGTTCAACGCATTTAAAAGTACAATAAAACTGCTTGGAAAAATACAAATTGAGCTTATTTTGGATAATGAAAAAAGATTCAATTTAAGATAAAACCTAAAAATGAAGTATTTATGTTAACATAAACCTAAAACCAG
>JANXRS010000416.1 GCA_025356745.1 Arcicella sp. | reverse complement strand
AGTATTTATGTTAACATAAACCTAAAACCAGATTCAAATTTTCATCAATTTATTATTTCTGGCAAAATTACAGTTATAAAATTGTACTATTCATTGATTTTAAACTCAAAATTGCATTTTTAAATGCGTTCAACCTGATTGAGATATTATCTAACATTTTCTTACTTTTTAACTAAAACGATTTTGCAAATATAATTACTTTTTCTTTGCAAGAAATAATTACTACTTTATCACAAAACTCCCCCAATCAATGTGCCTCCAACCAGTTCAGCCCAACCCCCATACCCGTTTCCATTTTCACAGGGAAAGGTATTGCATTAATCATCAGTTCGTTAACTTTGGTTTTCATCAGTTCTAATTCTGATTTATGCACGTCAAAAACTAATTCATCATGCACCGTTAGGATGATGCGAGATTGCAGTTTTTCTTGCTTAATGAAATCGTTGACTTTTATCATCGCAATTTTTATCATATCCGCTGCCGAACCTTGAATGGGGGCATTGACAGCGTTGCGTTCGGCAAAACCACGCTCTACCATGTTCTGAGAATTGATATCACGAAGATACCTTCTGCGTCCCAAAATGGTTTCTACATAACCTTTATCACGGGCAATAATCACGGCATCATTCATGAATTTTTTGATGGACGGGAATTCTTTCCAATAATTATCAATCAACTCCTTAGCTTCTGTTCTACTCACGCCAATTTGTGCCGCCAGACCAAAGGCCGAAACGCCATAAATAATCCCAAAATTGACCGTTTTTGCTTTTCTCCGCATTTCAGACGTAACTTCGTCCAAACTTACATTGAAGACTTTGGCGGCTGTTGTGGCGTGAATATCTCGCCCTTGATTAAAGGCTTCAATCATGGATTCATCCTTGGCAAAAGCCGCCATAATTCGTAATTCAATCTGTGAATAATCGGCAGAAAGGATTAAAAAATCATCATTTTTGGGAATAAATGCTTTCCGAATTTCTCGTCCCCGAGGTGTACGAATCGGAATATTTTGGAGGTTTGGATTCGTACTCGAAAGTCGTCCCGTTGAAGTAACTGCTTGATTAAAAGAAGTATGAATTCTCCCCGTTTTTGGCGAAATTAGTAAGGGTAAAGCATCGACGTAAGTGGATTTCAATTTCTGTAATTCCCTAAAATCCAGAATTTTACGGGCAATTTCGTGATTTTGTAATTCTAATTTTGATAAAATGTCTTCTCCCGTCATGTATTGACCCGTTTTGGTCTTTTTGGCTTTAGGGTCAAGTTTGAGTTTATCAAATAAAATTTCACCTAATTGTTTGGGTGAATTAATATTAAATTCTTGACCTGCCAATCCAAAAATAATGGTTTGGACTTCCAACATATCTTTCTCCAAAACCTTCGACATCGCTCCCAAAAAGTCAGTATCTAATTTTACGCCTTCCATTTCAATATCGCAAAGTACTTGTGTTAAAGGCATCTCTACGTCCTCAAATAATTTAATGGCACTCGGATTTTGAGCAAGGATTGGATGTAATTTATCTTTTAATTGAAACGTAATATCCGCATCTTCGGCAGCGTATTCTTTTACTTTTTCAATATCGGCATCACGCATATTACCCTGTTTTACGCCTTTTTTACCAATAATTTCTTCGATAGATACTGGCGTATAATTCAAGAAATCCTCCGCTAAGATATCCATTCCGTGACGCTTTTCGGGTTCAATGATGTAATGAGCCAACATCGTATCATAGGTTTTACCCTTCATTTCAACGCCATAATGTGTCAAGACCATCAAATCATATTTGATATTTTGAGCAATTTTTTCAATCTTTTCGTTCTCAAAAATCACCTTAAATTCATCCACAATTACCTGAGCTTCAGTCTGATTGGCTGGCACAGGCACGTAATAGCCTTCACCCGCACGATACGCAAATGACATTCCAACTAATTCTGCCTCAACAGCATCAATATTGGTTGTTTCGGTATCAAAACAGATACTATCTTGTAAATTCAGAAAATAAATCAAAGATTGTCGTAATTCGGGCGTGTCGACAAGTTGATATTGATGAACGGTGGTGTGGATATTCGATTTTTGTGATTCGATGTTTGTATTAAAAACGTCGTTATCTGTATTTGAACCAAAAATATCCAATTTTTTTTCAGGGGTAAGATTACTAAACATGTCCATTTGTCCTGCCGAACTTTGAGCCTTGAGCTTTGAGTTTTGGACCGAAGGCTGATTGCTAACTACCGACTGCCGACCGCCTGATTCGCCTGATTCTTCGCCTAACATTCTTCTCCGTAACGTTCTAAACTCCAACTCGTCCAAGAGTAATGAGAGTGATTCTTTATTTACTTCCGATATCTTTAAATCTTCTTCATCAAACGTCACCGGAACTTCGCAATGGATAGTAGCTAATTCTTTCGATAAAATGCCCTGTGCGGCAAAATTTCGTACATTCTCCTGTTGTTTACCTTTTAGTTTATCAACGTTGGCAATTAGGTTTTCTACGGAACC
>JANXRS010000415.1 GCA_025356745.1 Arcicella sp. | reverse complement strand
AGTATTTATGTTAACATAAACCTAAAACCAGATTCAAATTTTCATCAATTTATTATTTCTGGCAAAATTACAGTTATAAAATTGTACTATTCATTGATTTTAAACTCAAAATTGCATTTTTAAATGCGTTCAACCTGTACTTTATATAAGTTCTTGAATGCTTTCGTTTTCCTCTAATTCAAAATCTCGTATCTTCGTGAATCATTCATCTTAAATCATTCCAGAAAAGTGTTTATTGAACCATACCATAACCAATATCAACAAAATGAAAAACGCACAGGATGGATTGAGGTTGTCTGTGGTTCCATGTTTTCGGGCAAAACCGAAGAACTTATCCGCCGACTAAATCGTGCTAAAATTGCTAAGCAAAAAGTGGAAATTTTTAAGCCTGCTTTTGATACTCGTTATCATCAAGATGATATTGTTTCTCATAATTCTATGTCTATACGTTCAACGCCAATACAGGCATCGCAAGAGATACTTTTACTTTCGGGCGACTGTGACGTTGTAGGAGTTGATGAAGTGCAATTCTTTGATTCTGAGATAGTTGATGTTATTAATAAACTGGCAGATTCAGGAAAAAGAGTTATTGTGGCAGGACTTGATATGGATTTTAAGGGTAAGCCATTTGGACCAATGCCCGCACTCATGGCAATTGCCGAATACATTACAAAGGTTCACGCTGTGTGCGTAATTTGTGGGGACGTTGCCAATTATTCATATCGCAAAACAGCAGCCCAAGAACAAGTAATGTTAGGCGAAACCGATAGCTACGAAGCAAGATGCAGAAAATGTTTTCATTTGTAAAAGTAATAAAGTATGAGATAATTAGAATTAGTTATGCTGCCTTATTATTTTCTAAGTGGTTGGTGTTCAATGATTTGTACAAGCCAGTCCAAAAATGCTCAAGTAATTCAAATTGTCTGACTACTGTCCGACTTATGAAATTGCTTGTCATTATACATTGCGTACTTCCAAATGCAAATGCTCAAATAGGTACGTGGCAAACCTATTTTAACTATCTCAATGCCAAAGATTTAGCCATTGTTGAAAAGAATATTTATTGCGTTACTGAAAATGGATTTTTCTATTACGATACGGTTGAAAAACAAACCATTAAACTATCGAAAATTGATGGATTTACTGAAACTGGGATTGCCAAAATTGGCTATAATTCTTCTTTAAAAACACTTGTAATTGCTTATCAGTCAGGGAATATTGATTTATTGACTGTCAATACAAAAGGTGAACCATTTAAGATTATAAACATTCCATTATTGAAAGAATCATCTTCCATTCAAGGAAATAAGGCGATAAATCATATCCAATTTAAAGATAAAATTGCTTATTTGGCTTATGATTTTGGTTTGGTTCTCTTGGATATTGAAAAGCAAGACATTAGAGAAACGTATCAAAATTTAGGGAATAATGGCTCGCCAATTACTATTTATAAAAGCGTTTTTACACCCGACAGTATTTATTTATCAACATCGCAGGGCATTAGAGGAGCAAAGTTTTCGTCAAACGTTAATCTTCAGTTTTTTGGTAATTGGAAAACCTTGATTAACCAAAATTTATTGCTGAGTAATTTTCAAAATGGAATCATTTTAGGTTCTAATTTAGGTGAAATTTTTACTTACCAAAATGGCAAATATGGAAATTTTATTAAGTTTTCGGGTAAAATTGAAGATATTGAATTGGTCAATAATCAGGAATATTTTATAAAAACATTGAATTCTGCCAACGTTTTGAATTCTGCCAATTTAAATATAAATAAAATTACCGAAAATAAAATTCAACAACCTCGACAACTTAAATCTGAACTAGTAGGTAAATATTGGATTGCGGATTATAAAAATGGACTAATAAGTAATTCAGAAGGAACTTATAAAAATTATAGTCCTATTAGCTTAGATACGCTTTATCAAATTCGCCGAGATTCAATCGTGTTAGATTTAGAGGGAAATCGTTGGATTAGGCAGGGATACTTTGGCGGAATTTTAGTAATTAGTCCAAAAAATCAACGTCAATTTGTTTCTACGGGAGTGGGTTTAGGTAGTTTACCAAGTAGTAACGTAAAAAGTTTAGCCTTAGACCGTGACGGGGAAATGTGGGTTGGGACGGATAAAGGCGTAGTGGTTTTTGATAATCCTTCTGCCGTTTTTAGTGGTAAGAATTTTGATGCTTACACACCTGTATTTGAACGGAGGAGGCTTTTAGGGAATGAAAACGTTAATTCAATTGCTATTGACGGAGGAAATCGCAAATGGATGGGAACAAAAAATGGTATTTTCTTATTCAGTCCTGATGGTACGGAATTGGTCATTAATTTTACCGAAAAAAATACCCCTCTACCCACTAATGAAATTTCCTATATTACGGCTGAACCTAAGACAGGCGAAGTATATATCCGTACCCCAAAAGGCATGATTTCTTATCGTGGAACTGCTACGGAAGGAAGTCTAAAGCAAGATGAAAGTGTAGTAAAAGTATTTCCAAATCCCGTCAGACCCGATTTTGATGGACAAATTGGCATTGAAGGTTTAGTTGAAAATGCCTTTGTGAAAATCACGGATGTAGTAGGGGATTTAGTTTATGAAACCCGTGCAAATGGGGGAACTGCCATTTGGAATGGAAGAACCTTAACGGGTCAACGAGTTGAAACGGGCATTTATTTAATTTTTAGTGGAAATAAGAAAGGGGAGGAGACACTGGTAAGTCGTTTGGCAGTCGTAAAATAAAAAATCAGGGTTAATATTTTGAAATATTAACCCTGATTTTTTGTAAAATCATTCCTTTACTTTGGAAAATAAATAGAAAAACTTGCTCCTTTCGTCTCTTCGCTATGAGCTTCAATAAAACCTCTATACGACTCAATTATTTTCTTACAAATGGCAAGACCTACACCCGAACCGTTATATTCACGGGTCTTTAAACGGTAAAAAATCTTAAAAATATCTTCTTTGTAAACATCATTAAATTCAATACCATTATCCGATATTGTGATACAATGATAAAATCCCTCTGCAGCATCTTCTTCACCTGAAACTAATGGACGAAGTGTTTTTTTATAGTCAATCTTATTCAAACTCATCAGCTATTTGACGAACATCAATTTGTGAGGATAAAAATATCGCTTGTAAATGAGCCGCAAACCTCGTAAAATAGGGAACATGGCGAGGACTGTAATGATGCGCAACAATCATGCCCCACAATTTCCCCTTATGAATTAATGAAACAGCCAAGGTTGCACCAATACCCATATTTTGTAAATATTGAATATGAATTGGGGAATAACTTCGCAAAGAAGCTAAACTTAGGTCTAAGGTATTTGTTTGTGCATGATCCCATCTCATGGGGTTGTGAAGATAACGGCTTTACTTCATCAGAACCTATAAGTGGTTATTTGATGGGTAAATGGAAACTTACTAAAATTGTTTCACCCAAAAGTGTAAAAATAGATAATCAAATAGGGTATATTGAAACAATTGAAATTGGAAAGCTGGATTCAAGTCGCAAATGCAACTTCATTATTTAAGAAATTAATTTTATAAAATTCGTTAGGAGAAAAGTAACCTAATTTTTTTCTTGGTCTGTTATTGAGTTTATCTTGAACATCAGCTACTTGTTGATGGGTA
>JANXRS010000414.1 GCA_025356745.1 Arcicella sp. | reverse complement strand
TCCATCTTTCATCCAGTTTATTTGCTGAACGCTTTGCGAACGGAATGTCCCTTTCGACCATATATCTTCGAGGGTAATGTTTTTCTTTTGAGCTATCAGCGTTGAGCTTTGAGCAATGAAGATGATTAGGAAAAATAATTTGATTGATTTTTTCACTTGATTATTTGGTTGATGTTTGTTGTTTTCTCAAAGTTAAAAAAATTAGGCAATAAAACTGATTTATTGCCTAATCAGGTTTGATTCTGATTTTTTCTTTCGATAAACCACTATTCTATATTTACCCTATTTCTTATATTTAAAAATAGCTTTACAACGTTATGAGAATTCTGCAAACTAAAGTTTTTGGGTTTGTATTATTTTAACTTTTAGAAATCAATTTATTGATTATCAATAATATAGATAAAATTTTAGTCATAATCATTTTTGCGTAAACGTTAGATTTCTAACATCACGCTGGGAATAGTTATTTACCATTTAGCAACTCAACATTCTCTTTCTCACCAATTAACCACCATCTATTAGTAAAATATATTTAATAGTTTTTAACTTCTCCAAGAAAAAATTTAAAAAATCTATGAAATAAAATTCAAGCCTTTCGGATTCAAAGCTTTCTATTACCTTTGTACAATTTTTGGGCGTTAGGTAAGGTATGTCCCAAACAAATCTTCTAAAAACGAAAGACACAGTGCCAAGAAATTTATCCATTAAGTCCGTCCTTATTATCGGTTCAGGTCCAATTATTATCGGTCAGGCTTGCGAGTTTGACTATGCAGGTTCACAGGCGGCTCGTTCGTTACGTGAAGAAGGAATCAAGGTTGCCTTGATTAATTCTAATCCCGCCACGATTATGACGGATCCTCTCAATGCCGATTATGTTTATTTGAAGCCCCTCGATAAAAATTCAATTATCGAAATCTTAGAAAAACACATAGCCGAAGGTATTCCGATTGATGCGGTTTTGCCAACGATGGGTGGACAAACTGCCCTAAATTTAGCCATCGACTGCGATTCTGCGGGTGTTTGGCAAAAATATGGAGTTGATATTATTGGAGTTGATATCAAAGCCATCGAAACTACCGAAGACCGTGAGAAATTTCGACTGAAAATGATTGAAATTGGCATTGGCGTTTGTAAAGGACGTACTGCTCGTTCATTTTTGGAAGGAAAAGAAATTGCTCAAGAAACTGGTTTCCCCTTAGTAATTCGCCCTTCATTTACGCTCGGTGGAACGGGTGGAGGCTTCGTAAATGATGCCAAAGATTTCGACGCTGCTCTTAACAAAGGTCTTCACGCATCACCAACGCATGAAGTTTTGGTGGAACAGTCGATCAAAGGTTGGAAAGAATATGAATTAGAATTATTGCGTGACAATCTTGGAAACGTGATTATTATATGCTCAATTGAGAACTTTGACCCCATGGGAATTCACACGGGTGACTCAATTACAGTTGCTCCTGCGATGACTTTGCCTGATACCGTTTATCAAAAAATGCGTGATATGGCAATCAAGATGATGAATGCCATTGGACAATTTGCGGGTGGATGTAACGTGCAATTTTCGTTAAATCCTGAAAATGACGACATTATTGCCATCGAAGTCAATCCAAGAGTTTCTCGCTCGTCGGCTTTAGCATCGAAAGCAACGGGTTATCCAATTGCGAAAATTGCTGCAAAACTGGCAATTGGTTACAACTTGGACGAATTAACTAATTCAATAACAGGCACAACATCTGCCTATTTTGAACCCGCTCTGGATTATGTTATTGTAAAAATTCCTCGTTGGAATTTTGATAAATTTAAAGGGGCAGATAAAACGTTAGGACTTCAAATGAAGTCGGTTGGTGAGACAATGGGAATTGGTCGCAACTTCCAAGAAGCCCTTCAAAAAGCCTGTCAATCACTTGAAATCAAGCGAAATGGAATGGGTGCCGACGGAAAAGGTCTTCATGATCAGGAAGCCATTATGCACTCGTTAGCAAATCCTTCGTGGAATCGACTTTTCCATATTTATGATGCTTTCAAAATTGGAATTTCGTTCAAAACGATTCAACAAACTACAAAAATTGATAAATGGTTTTTATATCAAATTGAAGATTTAGTACGAGTTGAAAACGAAATGGAGAAGCATAACCTCATCAACGTTCCAACTGACTTATTAGTAGAAGCCAAGCACAAAGGTTTTGCTGATAGACAAATTGCTTATTCGTTAAGATGTTTAGAATCAGAGATTTATGATAAACGTAATAACTTAGGAATCAAGCGAGTGTATAAATGTGTGGATACTTGTGCGGCAGAATTTGAAGCGTCAACGCCTTATTTCTACTCAACATTCTCGCAAGGGTCCGAAACATTGGATAATGAATCAGTCTCTACTAATAAGAAAAAAGTAGTTGTGTTGGGTTCTGGTCCCAACCGAATTGGGCAAGGAATTGAGTTTGATTATTCGTGCGTCCATGGGATTCTAGCAGCCAAAGAAGCTGGTTATGAAACCATTATGATTAACTCGAATCCCGAAACAGTTTCGACAGATTTTGATATTGCCGATAAATTATACTTTGAACCCGTTTTCTGGGAACACGTTTACGACATCATTCAACACGAAAAACCCGAAGGTGTCATCGTTCAACTAGGCGGACAAACGGCGTTAAAATTGGCTGAAAAATTATCAAAATACGGAATCAAAATCATCGGTACTTCTTTTGAGGCCCTTGATTTGGCAGAAGATAGAGGAGCGTTCTCAGCTTTATTACAACAAAATGAAATTCCTTTTCCTAAATTTGGGGTTGTTGAATCGGCGGATCATGCCGTGGAAGTAAGTCGAGAATTAGGATTTCCTTTGTTGGTTCGTCCTTCGTATGTTTTGGGAGGACAATCAATGAAGATTGTTATCAACGAACAAGAATTAGAACAACACGTTGTTGATATTTTGAGGGATATTCCAGGCAATAAAATCTTGCTTGACCATTTCCTTGAAAATGCCATTGAAGCCGAAGCGGATGCAATATGTGATGGTGAAGATGTGTATATCATCGGAATCATGGAACACATTGAACCCGCAGGAATTCACTCGGGCGATTCGCATTCGGTTTTACCTCCGTTTGATTTATCAGAAAACGTGATTAAACAAATTGAAGACCATACCAAAAAAATTGCGCTTGCTTTAAAAACTAAAGGCTTACTAAATATTCAGTTTGCCGTGAAGGACGAAGTAGTTTATATTATTGAAGCCAACCCAAGAGCATCACGGACGGTTCCGTTTATTTGTAAAGCCTATCAAGAACCGTATGTAAATTACGCAACAAAGGTAATGTTAGGGGCTAAAATTAAAGATTTCAATTTTCAACCTAAGAAAAAAGGTTACGCCATTAAAATTCCCGTATTTTCATTCAACAAATTTCCAAATGTAAATATGGAATTAGGACCTGAAATGAAATCAACTGGTGAGGCAATTTATTTCATAGATTCCTTGAAAGATGATTTTTTCAGAAAGGTTTATGGAGAGCGAAACTTGTATCTTTCGAGATAAATTCCAGAATCATATCACAAAAAAGCCCTTTCAGAGTATTCTGAAAGGGCTTTTTTGTGATTTAACAATCTTAGAAATTTAATCCTGGAAAATAAGCATTTGCTCCTAATTCCTCTTCAATACGAAGTAATTGATTGTATTTCGCCATACGGTCTGAACGAGAAGCCGAACCTGTTTTGATTTGACCTGTGTTCAAAGCAACCGCTAAATCAGCAATTGTTGAATCCTCAGTCTCGCCAGAACGGTGCGACATAATGTTTTTGTATGAATTACGTTTCGCTAAATTGATTGTATCAATAGTTTCAGTTAAAGAACCAATTTGGTTTACTTTTACCAAAACAGCATTAGCAATACCTTGCTCGATACCCATTTGTAAACGCTTCACATTAGTTACAAACAAATCGTCACCTACTAATTGGATTTGTTTTCCTAACAAACGAGTTTGCTCTGCCCAACCAGCCCAATCATCTTCTGCCATACCGTCTTCGATAGAAATGATTGGGTATTTATCCGCCCAAGTTTTCCAGTAAGCCGCCATTTCCATGTTGTTCAATTGCTTACCATCAGATTTTTTGAAGGTATAAAGACCAGTTTTTTCGTCATAAAATTCAGAAGCCGCTGCGTCCATGGCAATAAAAATATCTTCACCTGGCTTGTAACCTGCTTTTTCAATAGCCTGCAAAACGATTTCGATAGCCTCTTCGTTAGATTTGATGTTTGGAGCAAAACCACCTTCATCACCTACGTTAGTTGAATATCCTTTCGATTTCAAAACACCTTTCAACGTGTGAAAGACCTCAGTTCCCATGCGTAATGCGTGCGAAAACGATTCTGCCTTCACGGGCATAACCATGAACTCCTGAAAGTCAATCGAGTTGTCAGCGTGTGAACCACCGTTCAAAATGTTCATCATCGGAACTGGCAATGTGTTGGCATTAACACCTCCTATGTAACGATATAATGATAAACCAGATTCCTGAGCTGCTGCTTTCGCAACTGCCAAAGAAACGCCTAAAACGGCATTGGCTCCTAAGTTTCCTTTGTTTGGCGTACCGTCCAAATCAATCATGATACGGTCAATCATACTTTGTTCAGAAACTTCCATACCCCAAAGTTCCTCAGCGATTTTTGTATTTACGTTATCAATGGCTTTCAAAACGCCCTTGCCACCATAAACATTATTATCGTCATCACGTAATTCAACGGCTTCGTGAATACCCGTCGAAGCACCCGAAGGCACAGCGGCACGGCCAAAAGCACCGTCTTCAGTATGAATATCTACTTCGATTGTTGGATTTCCACGAGAATCCAAAATTTGTCTTGCGTGTACGGACTTAATTCCACTCATTTTGCTTAGATTTTGTTTTTGATTAGTACTGGACTGTTGAACGGAATTTTCATTTCATTCAAATATTTTACATTAATTTGGAATACAGATTTTACAATATAAACGAGATATTTCGTTACTCTTTTGAAATTTTAATCTTCCAAAATTAATCCTTTTTTCAAAATTGTTTGTACTTTTCCAATAGTTTAAATTAACAATAGTATTAATACTCAAAAAAATGAAAAATTATATTCGTTCTATTACATTTTTTGCCATATTATATTTTGCAAATCAAGCAATTGGCCTATCACAAGTTTTGTCAGCCGACGATTTTGAGAAAAAATATGCTGAAACACAAAACGCTCAACTCGTGGATGTACGCACCACAGGAGAATATGGTGGAGGACATCTACCAAAGGCTAAAAATGTAGATTATAAAAGTCCAGATTTTACCGAAAAAATTCAGACTTTGGATAAAACCAAACCCATTTTTGTTTATTGTTTATCGGGTGGAAGAAGTGCCGAAGCCGCCAATATTATGCGACAAAATGGTTTTAAGGAAGTCTATGAAATGAGCGGAGGTTATTTGAAATGGACAACTAAGATGAAACCCGTAGAAGGCGTTAAACCAACGGATTCAAAGAATGCCCTTTCGAAAGAATATTTGGATAAGTTATTGAAAAGTGGGAAAGTGGTGATGTTAGATTTCTACGCAACTTGGTGCGCTCCTTGTCTAAAAATGATGCCAACAGTTGATAAATTGAAGGCTGAATTGGGTGATAAAGTTGCCATTGAAAAAGTAGATTCAGATGCCAATAAAGCATTAGTAGCGGATTTTAAAGTAGATGAAATCCCAACATTTTTAATTTTCAAAGACGGCAAAATGGTCATGCGAGCCGTTGGTTTTCAGACGGATAAGGCTCTGAGGGAGATGTTGGAGCGGTAGTGGGTTGGACTTATATTGGAAATTACTCATGGCATGACTCAAAGTCATGCCATGAGTGTTTAAGAGGGTTTAAAAGTCTTGCTATAAATATTTGGAAAGAATTTATCATAGTTACTCATGACATGATTTTGAGTTAAAGAGATTCAGGTTTTAATCAGTAACTTATGGTATTAATTGTTAAAATAATACCTACTCATTTTATCATTCTAATCTGCCATTTTAATTTTAAAGGAAAATTATACTATGAATTTACCAAAAGCTCTAATAGATCAAATACAAGAAGGAAATGTAGTTTTATTTTTGGGTTCAGGTGCATCTTATGGAGCATTGCATCCAATACCAAATACCAAAATACCACTTGGTCAAACGTTGTCAGATATGATAGCAACTAAATTCTTAGGAGATGAATATAAAAATCAACCGTTGAGTCACATTTCTGAATTAGCCATTAGTCAAACAAACCTGTTCAATGTACAACAGTTTTTGAGAGATTATTTTGAAAAATTTGAACCAACAGATTTTCATAAACTTTTACCTCAATTTAACTGGAAAAGTATATTTACTACAGGTTGAACGCATTTAAAAATGCAATTTTGAGTTTAAAATCAATGAATAGTACAATTTTATAACTGTAATTTTGCCAGAAATAATAAATTGATGAAAATTTGAATCTGGTTTTAGGTTTATGTTAACATAAATACT
>JANXRS010000413.1 GCA_025356745.1 Arcicella sp. | reverse complement strand
GAAAAACGATAATTTTGCACGTTTTAATAATTATTTACAATTTAAACTGGTTGAAGATGTACTTAACTTCGGATGTAAAACAGGGGATTTTTGAATCTCGTGGACACGGAAAGTCAAAAATCGATACTGGTTCTGCTGAGTCGCAAATCGCTTTGTTCACTTTCAGAATCAATCATTTGACTGAACACTTAAAGAAAAACAAAAAAGATCACTCGACTCGTTTCGGTCTTTTGAAATTAGTAGGAAAGCGTAGAGCTTTGTTAGATTATTTAATCAAAACAGAAATCTCTCGTTACCGTACTATCATTGTCGAACTCGGCATCAGAAAATAGTATCTTTGGTAGGCAATTGTTTCAATTGCCTACTTTTTATTTCCTCTCTCTGGATGCTTGTTAATTTATGTTGTCGTCAAATTCTACTTCTAAACTGAACATGATAATTGATAATTAATGATTGACAAGAAAGAAATTAACGATTCAATTCCAACAAATGCCTTTAACGTTCTGTTTCAAAGTAGAAAAGAGAAAAAGGTAAAATCAAAAAAAATATGTCGTTTAACGTAATAACGAAAAAAATAACAATGCCCGATGGTAAAGAAATAACCATCGAAACGGGCAAACTTGCAAAACAGGCGGATGGTTCTGTGGTCGTGAGAAGCGGAAATATGATGTTATTGGCTACGGTAGTGTCAAGCACTTACGCCAAAGAAGGCGTTGATTTTCTTCCATTATCAGTTGATTACCAAGAAAAATTTGCTTCGGCGGGTAAAATTCCAGGAGGATTCTTGCGTCGTGAAGCAAGACTTTCAGATTATGAAATTTTAGTGAGTCGTTTGGTTGATAGAGCTTTACGCCCAACTTTTCCAAATGATTATCACGCAGATACGCAAGTTGCTATCACCATGATTTCGTCTGATGAAACAATTTCACCAGATGCTTTTGCAGGATTAGCAGCAGCAGCTTGTTTGGCAGTTTCAGATATTCCTTTCAATGGACCAATTTCTGAGGTTCGTGTAGCAAAAATCAAAGGTGAATTCATTGTAAATCCAACGGTCGCTCAAATTGCCAATGCTGAGATGGAATTATTGGTTGCCGCAAACGCCAATGATATTTTGATGGTAGAAGGCGAAATGCAAGAATGTTCTGAAGAGGATATGCTTACGGCATTGAGACTTGCTCATGAGGCTATAAAAGTTCATTGTGCTGCTTTGGTTGAATTAACGATTGAAGTTGGTAAAACTGAAAAGCGTGTTTATAACCACGAAACCCACGACGAAGAATTAAAGAAATTGCTTTGGGCGGATTATTATGATAAATTTTATGCAGTTGCCAAATTAGCGAATCCAAGTAAAAGTGGTCGTAGAGAATCATTTAAGGCAATTGAATCGGAATACTTTGATGCTTTAGCAGAAGATTCAACGGTAAATAAAAGTTTAGCAAAAACTTATTTCCATGATATTGAGAAAGAAGCGGTTCGCCAAATGGTGATTACTGAACGCTTCCGTTTGGATGGTCGTAAATTAGATGAGATTCGTCAAATTACTTGTGAGGTTGATTATTTGCCTTCGCCACACGGTTCAGCAGTATTTACCCGTGGAGAAACACAATCATTGACTACCGTAACGTTAGGTACGAAAATGGACGAGCAAATGATTGATTCAGCAATGATTTCTGGTTACAATCGTTTCATGTTGCATTATAATTTTCCTGGATTTTCAACGGGTGAAGTAAAACCAAATAGAGGTCCGGGTCGTCGTGAAGTTGGCCATGGTAATTTGGCCATGCGTGCTTTGAAAAAAGTATTGCCTGCTGATGTTGATAATCCTTATACAATCCGTATCGTTTCTGATATTCTTGAATCAAATGGTTCGTCTTCAATGGCAACCGTTTGTGCTGGAACTTTGGCGTTAATGGATGCAGGTATTAAAATTACTGCACCCGTTTCTGGAATTGCGATGGGTTTGATTTCTGACCCAAAGACGGGTAAATATGCCGTACTTTCTGATATTTTGGGTGATGAAGATCATTTAGGAGACATGGATTTCAAAGTTACAGGAACTGAAAAGGGAATTACCGCTTGTCAAATGGATATTAAGGTAGATGGTCTTTCGTATGATGTTTTGGTGGAGGCACTGAATCAAGCAAAGCAAGGACGTTTACATATTTTGAGTAAAATGAAGGAAGCCATTTCTTCTCCAAGAGCCGACTTGAAACCACAAACGCCACGTGCTGTTGTAATCAAGATTATGAAAGAGCAAATTGGAGCTGTAATCGGACCTGGAGGAAAAGTTGTTCAAGATATTCAGAAACAATCAGGGGCAACCGTTACGATTGAAGAAAAACCAGATGGGGGGTATGTATCAATTTTCTCTGCTAATAAAGAGTCGATGGACAAAGCTGTTTCAATGGTGAAAGGTATTGTGATGATTCCAGAAGAAGGAGAAATCTATGATGGCGTTGTTAAATCAATTATGCCATTTGGTGCTTTTGTTGAGTTCTTGCCTGGTAAAGACGGTTTATTACACATCTCAGAAATCAAGTGGGAGCGTTTAGAAACGGTTGAAGGTGTTCTTCAAATCGGTGAGCAAGTGAAAGTGAAATTGATTGAAGTAGATAAAAAAACTGGAAAGTTCCGTTTGTCAAGAAAAGCTTTGTTACCAAAGCCAGAAGTGAAATAGAACAAATCTTTGAGAAATTACGTTATTAATCTATACAAATTATTTATTAGCAATATTTTCATACCAAACGATTATAATTTGTACCTTTTGTACTTATGTAATTGTTTGGTATTGTGTATATTTTACGTTTGTTTAATCTCTCCTAATCTATTACAATCACATTTAATTAAATAAATCGGTTTGTTAACCATTTAAAAAAATATGAGACAGCTAAAAATTAGTAAACAGATTACTAACAGAGAAAGTCAATCGCTTGACAAATATCTACAAGAAATCGGTAAGGTGGATTTATTGACACCAGAGGAGGAAGTTATTTTAGCTCAAAAAATTCGTGATGGCGACCAGCTTTCTTTAGAAAGACTCACAAAAGCAAATCTTCGTTTTGTGGTATCTGTGGCAAAACAATATCAAAATCAAGGACTTAGTCTTGGTGACCTTATTAATGAAGGAAACTTAGGACTTATTAAAGCGGCTCAACGTTTTGATGAGACTCGTGGATTTAAATTTATTTCTTATGCTGTTTGGTGGATTCGTCAATCAATTTTGCAGGCTTTAGCTGAACAATCTCGTATCGTACGTTTGCCTTTGAATCGTGTAGGTTCTTTGAACAAAATCTCGAAAACGTTTTCGGAATTAGAACAAAAATTTGAACGTGAGCCAACGCCAGAAGAATTAGCGGAGGTTTTAGAGATTTCTACGGGTGAAGTTGTTGATACTTTGAAAATATCAGGTCGTCACGTTTCGATGGATGCTCCTTTTGTTCAAGGTGAAGAAAACTCTTTATTAGATGTTTTGGAAAATGACGGAGAAGACAAACCCGATTCAGGTTTAATTAATGATTCGTTACGCCGTGAGGTTCAAAGAGCTTTATCAACTTTAACGCAACGTGAAGCGGATGTGGTTACTTTATACTTTGGATTGAACGGAGAACACGCTATGACTTTGGAAGAAATTGGTGAGAAATTTAACCTTACTCGTGAGCGTGTACGTCAGATTAAAGAAAAAGCCATTCGTCGTTTACGTCATACTTCAAGAAGTAAGGCATTGAAGACTTATTTAGGATAGATTTTTGAGTTATATTGGAAACGCCACCTCATATTCATGAAGTGGCGTTTTTTTGTTGGTTTTATAATTGAGAAGTGTTGGTAGTAAAAAATACACGAATATGTCAATTTAAGAAAGTTTACCAAATATACATGCAGATAGTTATAAAATAACAATAGTATAATGATAGAAAATGATTTAGAGTTTTCTAAACCCATCCATATAATAAATTTGATTATGACCGAATTTATGACCTATAATCTCCACTCCTTCCTTTACAATTAAATTTACCATATCAGAACCAAATAGAGACGGAACAATAAGATTTTTTTCAACTATATAAGTTTTATGTCTTTGAATTTTTACTTCATCCAAATAACTTTTCTTAGCACCATTCTCCCAATTTAAAATTTCCACTTCAGTTGCAGGTTTAATTTGAGAGAAAAAATAGTTTTTAGTTGTTTCTAAAAGCTCCAAGTAATCCTTATTGATTTTATCAAAATCATATTTCATAGTCCATATTTGAGATTGATATTCTCTAATTTGAAGACTTAAATTAGAGAATTCTGAACTTTTATTTTCTTCTAAGGACTCAGGAATAGTTAATTTCTCGATTGCAAACTTAATTTTAGCCGAACAAGTTGTCATTGCTTCTAACTTGTCCATATTTTCAGAATCATAAGTTGCAATAGTTACAGCGGTAAGGTCTGTTGGGATTCTAAAATTTATTTCTTTCTGTTTTGGTATTAAAATAAAACATCTTTCAAGTCCAAGTGAACCAATAAATAATCCTAATTCAAATAAAACATTGTCTCTGACTGAGGTGTAAGATTCTTTTCTTATCATTAATTCGTCATCATTATAAAAGATAAAAACAGCAAAATCACATTCTTTTGTTTTTTTAATTAATGAGGAAATTGTTATAGAGGAAAGATCAAACGCATTATCCCATTGCTTAATATTGGCAATTGATTCTAATTTTATGTTAACAGCTTCGGCATATTGTAATGCTTCTGTCGAAGATGCAATAAATATTGTATTTTTCTTCTTCATACAGGTTGAACGCATTTAAAAATGCAATTTTGAGTTTAAAATCAATGAATAGTACAATTTTATAACTGTAATTTTGCCAGAAATAATAAATTGATGAAAATTTGAATCTGGTTTTAGGTTTATGTTAACATAAATACT
>JANXRS010000411.1 GCA_025356745.1 Arcicella sp. | reverse complement strand
AAGTATTTATGTTAACATAAACCTAAAACCAGATTCAAATTTTCATCAATTTATTATTTCTGGCAAAATTACAGTTATAAAATTGTACTATTCATTGATTTTAAACTCAAAATTGCATTTTTAAATGCGTTCAACCTGTTTAGTACTCGAAAAATAAGCTAAAATTTGTTAAAGTTTTCCAGAACAATTAGTTTTAAGGTATCGTAAAAATTACGATAATTTTTAATTCCCTCCATATAATTAAGCTATCTATTGCATTGAAAATCAGACAATTAACTCTTCTTTCATCCATCCCTACTGAATAAATTCTTGCGTTTTCTAAATTATTATGCAATTTTTGTATAAATTTTTTTGTTGAAAGTTTATATTCAATATCTTGATTTAAATAACATAAAAAAGTATTATTAACAGTTCAAATTTAGCATGGCAGAGCATACCAAGTGCCTAATTATAGGCTCAGGACCCGCAGGTTACACCGCAGCAATTTATGCCTCAAGGGCAGGATTAACCCCAATAATGTATCAAGGACCACAACCAGGAGGTCAATTGACGATAACCAATGATGTTGAGAATTTCCCAGGCTATGCCGACGGCATTCAAGGGCCAGAAATGATGCAGGACCTTGAAAAACAGGCTCGTAGATTCGGAACCGATGTTAGATATGGAATGGCAACTTCGGTAGATTTGTCGTGTAGTCCCAAGAAAATTTTCATTGATGGTACACACGAAATCCATGCAGAGTCCGTTATTATCGCAACGGGTGCTTCGGCAAAGTGGCTTGGTTTACCTTCGGAAGAAAAATATAATGGTCGTGGCGTTTCAGCTTGTGCCGTTTGTGATGGTTTCTTTTTCCGCAATCAAGAAGTCGCAATTGTGGGTGGTGGAGATACTGCCGCTGAAGAAGCAACTTACTTAGCCAATCTCTGCTCGAAAGTTCACATGATTGTTCGCCGTGATGAATTAAGAGCTTCGCAAATTATGCAGAAAAGAGTAACATCAAATCCTAAAATCCAAATGCACTGGAATTGCCAGACAGAGGAAATTTTAGGAGACGATAATGGAGTAACTTCTGTATTGATAAAAAATCACATAACTAATATTGAAACGATTTTGCCAATTACGGGTTTCTTCGTAGCAATTGGTCATAAACCCAATACAGATATTTTTAAAGGCTTTTTGGACATGGACGAAGCGGGATATTTGACGACAGAAAAAGGTTCGAGTCGTACCAATATTGAAGGCGTTTTTGCCTCGGGTGATGCCCAAGACCATATTTATCGTCAAGCAGTAACCGCCGCAGGAACTGGTTGTATGGCGGCTTTGGATGCTGAAAGATGGTTGACAGAGCAAGAGGATTAGTTGTAGAGAATGAGTTTAGCTTACAGCTATTAGAGAATTATTTATTTTTTAATAGCTATAAACTATCATCTTAAATACTTATGAAAAAAATCAAAAACATATTATTTTTTCTACTTTGCGTAGGTACATTTTCCATATCAGCACAGGAATCTGGGAGTTTTAAAAAAAGTCCTAAGATTAAAAACAACACGGGATTATACAAAGAGAAAGAGAAAAAAGAAGAAATATTGGATGAATTACCGAAGTTAAAATTCAATGTTGATATTGAAACCGAAAGGGTTACTGAAGGTTCATCATCTGCCATTACGGCTTCAAGTAAATACGAGCCTTCAAAAGCCTTGAATCCTTCAGTGAGTAGTTTTGATACTACTTCGGTTGATGAAAGAGAACCACTCATTATTGAAATTGAAGAAGAAACTCGCCCAGAAGGTAGTGATGATTTTGTATCAGTGGCAACGTATTTTTCTGTTTGGGATGCAACCAATATTGATCCTTATGGAATTGATGCTAAAGAATTTGCTGATGTAGTGGATGTTGAATTATACAACAAAGACCAAGGGCGTTATTGGTCTGTCCCCAATAATGCTCCTAAATTGACTTCACAATTTGGACCCCGTTGGGGACGCTTGCATGCAGGAGTAGATTTAGACTTGGAGACTGGTGATCCTGTTTATGCGGCATTCGATGGAATTGTTAGAGTAAATGGTTATAATAATGGAGGCTACGGTAATTTTATCGTGGTTAGACATTACAATGGACTCGAAACTTTATACGGACACCTTTCGAAAAAAAATTATGAGTCAGGTACTTACGTGAAAGCGGGTGACCAAATTGGTTTGGGTGGAAGTACGGGTAGAAGCACAGGTTCACATTTGCACTTTGAGACTCGATATGAAGGAAATCCGTTCAACCCAACTTATACATTTAATTTTTCGGGAGCGGGTTCAGAGCCTGTTACAGACCACTTGTTAATTTCAGCAAGAGTTTTTGATACTTATGGATTAGCACTCGGTAATGAATATGGAGATGCGGGTAACAAAGTAATGACTCGTAGAACTTCTTGGACAATAGCACATTCTGGCGATTCGCTCTATTCAATTGCAAATCGTGCAGGAATCTCAGTAGAAAAATTAGCAAGAATGAACGGCATGAGAATCTCGTCAAGTTTGAGAGTTGGCAGACGTTTAAGAATTCAATAGTTTTTTATACTAGAAATAATGAAAGAGTGAGTAGAGAAATCTATTCACTCTTTTTGTTAATAAGTAATAATTAAGCAACGACTTTTATTGTATTTGAAAATTAATCATTAAATAAACCCCATGAAATTAGATATACTCGTAATGGCGGCACATCCTGACGATGCCGAATTAGGTTGTTCAGGAACTATCTGTTCGCATATTGCACAAGGAAAAAAAGTTGGCATAGTTGATTTTACTCGTGGAGAATTAGGTACAAGAGGCACACCCGAAATACGTTTAGCAGAATCCATTGAAGCCACTAAAATCTTGGGTATTCATGCCCGTGAGAATTTGGGATTTAGAGATGGTTTTTTTGTGAATGATGAAGAACATTTGATGAAATTAATTCGAGTAATTAGAAGATATCAGCCCGAAATTGTGTTGGCAAATGCTTATCATGACCGTCATCCCGACCACATAAAAAGTTGTGAATTAGCGGTAGATGCGTGTTTTAAATCGGGTTTGCGAATGGTTGAAACTTTTGAAGATGACGGAACGCCACAATTAGCATGGCGACCTAAAAATATTTATCATTACATCCAAGACCGATATTTAACGCCTGATTTTATTGTGGATATTTCCGACTTTTGGGAACAAAAAGAAGCGTCGGTCAGAGCATTTAAAAGTCAGTTCTACGACCCAAGTTCGGTTGAACCAGAATCTTATTTAACTTCTCCCGCTTTCTTGAAATTTTTGGAAGCTCGTAACCGTGAAATGGGACACGCCATTGGGGTTGAATTTGGCGAAGGTTTTACGAGTTATAAGAAGATAGGAGTAAAAGATTTGGGAAGCTTGATTTAGTTTAATAGAGTTAGACAACTTTTTAGAAAGTTGTCTAACTCTATTAAAATCACTTTATGGCGAAAGCCTTTCAATTTTCCATTCACCATTTTCCGATGAAGTATAAGCAATTCTATCATGTAAACGTGATGGGCGACCTTGCCAGAATTCTATGTAAGTAGGCACAAGTCTGTAACCTCCCCAATGGGGTGGACGTGGGATGGGATTATCACCAAATTTCGTAATTAAATATTTTTCTCTATCCTCCAAAATTTCACGGTTCTCAATCACCATACTTTGGTTGGAAGTCCAAGCTCCAATTTGACTACCTCTTGGCCGACTTTGAAAATAGGCATCAGAATCTTCTTCCGAGGTTTTTTCAGTCAGTCCTTCAATCCTAACTTGGCGTTCTAATTCTGCCCAAAAGAAGGTAATACAGGCGTTTGAGTTTTCAATTAATTCCGTTCCTTTACGACTTAAATAATTGGTGTAAAACTTAAAACCATTATCCAATCCTTTCAACAAAACGATTCTGGCGGAAGGTTTGCTTTCATTAGAAACCGTGGAAAGCACAAAAGCATTCGGTTCAAGCAATTCGCTTGAAATGGCTTCATCAAACCATATTTGAAATTGTTCAATGGGCGAAAGGCTTACATCCCGTACATTTAAAGTGCCTTTGATATAATTCTCACGGAGAGCGGCTATTTCTGTTTGGTTCATTTTCTTAATTAGAATCTTTCAGCATTTTTACAAAATCATCATCATATTTTTTCAAAGCCTTCAGTAATTCTTGAAGTTCATCGTGTTCGGGCGTACCTTTTTTGGCATTGAAAATTTCATCAGCTCTGTCCGATGTTTTTTCGTATTCAGATTCATTTGTTATTTCTTTCATAGTACAAAAATACGAAAGCCCACGGATTATTGTGGGCTTTTTGTTGAAATGGATGATTTATAAAGTAGTACACTCATTACAAGAAGATTAAGTATTAATAATGGTATAATCAACCATGAATAACTATCTATTTTTCTATCTTTTAATTGCTTATATTCTCTCAACTTTATCAAACTATATTGCCAGTCTTCTAAGTTATTTATTCGTTTATTGAGATAATTATTCTCAAATTCCAATTTTTCTATTTGGGTAAAAGATAAGAGTATAGGTGGCTTTGGTGGATGTATTTCTGATAAAGCTATTGAAGAACTACACATATCAATGTACATTGAATTTTTTTTTTCTAAATTAGCATAGATAATCCAATATCCTTTTTTAGGGAAAATAGAGCAACTATTGTTTGTAACTCCGTTTATGTAACTCTCTTTGCAATTACCTTTAAATAATTCTGTAACCTTTATTTTGTATCTCAATGAAATCGCATCTATTGATATCACTTCGCCATAAAAAACCATATCATATTTTTTTAATCCCTCAGCCACTAACGTATCCCTTTTTGTTTGTGGACATTCACAGGCTAATGTTTGAAATTTTACAAGTACGAGCAAAATAATATATTTGTACCCGTTAATTGGCTTCATTTTCTATATTTTAAGAGTGTAAATAATCGTAAAAATAGAAAAGGCTTCGCATAAATACGAAGCCTTTTCTATTAAATTTATTGAACAAAAAATTTGTCATATCTCAACCAATTTTCAAAATTAACTTTTTCCGTTGTATTTAGAATTGGAGAATCTTTTTCCTCTTGCATCAAAGTCCAAAGTCCCAAATCTTCTTTTTGGGAATCAGAAAGAATTTGAGATTTGATTTTAAGCAATTTCAAGAAACTCGAAACAGCTCTGAGTTCATCATTATTTTGCGGAGTTATGACTATACTTTTCATTGAAAAATAATTTAAAATTTACTGGTAAATTCCTGATTCAGAAATACGACTCGCTATAACAATTCAAAAACCCGCTCCATACTCACCGCATAACCAATTTTTTCACGAAGTGCTGAAATCGGCACACGCTCTTGTTCCATGGAATCTCGGTGACGAATCGTTACAGTATTGTCTTCCATTGTTTGGTAATCCACCGCAATGCAGTAAGGCGTTCCAATCAAATCTTGACGAGTATAACGCTTTCCAATTGCTCCTCCATCATCATAAGTGGCATTAAATGAATGTTTTAAGGCATGATAAATATCCTGTGCTTTTTCTGATAAACCATCTTTTTTCACCAAAGGTAATACCGCCACTTTGATTGGGGCAACGGCTGGATGGAATTTCAAATAGGTTCTCTTCTTTTCTGTATCTCCTTCGCCCGTAATTTCTTCGGTATAAGCATTACACAAAATCGCTAAGAAAAGACGGTCAGCACCCACGGATGTTTCGACAACATAAGGAATATAATTTCCAAAAGGTTTACCATTTTCGTCTAAATCCGCATCAAAATACTGTTGCTTCTTTTTCGATAAAGTCTGATGAGCCGTTAAATCAAAATCTGTTCTCGAATGAATTCCTTCCATTTCTTTAAATCCGAACGGGAATTTATATTCAATATCCACGGCAGCATTGGCATAATGAGCCAATTTTTCGTGGTCGTGGAATTTTAAATTTTCTACGGGTAAACCGATGGCTTGGTGAAATTTCAAACGAGTTTCTTTCCACTTGTTGTACCATTCCATTTCAGTGCCAGGGCGAACGAAAAACTGCATTTCCATTTGTTCAAATTCACGCATACGGAAGATGAAATTACGAGCCACAATTTCGTTACGAAAAGCCTTACCAATCTGAGCAATTCCGAAAGGAACTTTCATCCGTCCAGATTTTTGAACGTTTAGGAAGTTTACAAAAATACCCTGTGCCGTTTCTGGACGAAGATAAATTAAAGAAGCATCTTCCGAAACTGCTCCTACTTGCGTAGAAAACATTAAATTAAATTGACGAACGTCCGTCCAATTTGCCGTATTTGAAATCGGACATTTAATATTTTCGTCTAAAATAATTTGGCGTAAACCCGACATATCATCAGCTGTCATAGCTTTTGCCATTGCTTCCAATAATGCTTTACCTTTTTCGGGTGAACCTTCGGCTTCGTATTGTTCAGCTTTTGCTTCTAATAATTGGTCGGCACGGTAGCGTTTTTTAGAATCCTTGTTGTCAATCATCGGGTCGTTGAACGAATCCACATGACCAGAAGCCTTCCACGTATTTGGGTGCATGAAAATAGATGCATCAATTCCCACAACGTTATCGTTGAGCATCGTCATGGCTTTCCACCAGAGTGCTTTAAGATTATTTTTGAGTTCTACGCCATTTTGTCCATAGTCATAAACGGCTTGAAGACCGTCATAAATCTCAGAGGAAGGAAACACAAAGCCATATTCTTTGGCGTGCGAAATAATGTCTTTTAACGTTGAAGCGGTATCTTGCTGTTTTGGTTCTGCCATTGTTTGTTTATTCGTTACTGGTTGTCGTAGGGGGTTGGATGGAACACGGGTTTTACGGATTGGACACGGGTTTATTTTTATTTTTTCTTCCATTCATCCGTGTCTAATCCGTAAAATCCGTGTTCCATCAATTATCCACACACAAAGTTAGCTTTTTTGACTTGAATTGCCTGTTTTCATATTCAGAATAATCATGTAGGATTAAAATTGCGTAATTATTTAATTTTTTTTGTGTATAAAAATTTATATTTTTGTGTATAAATCAAAAATATGAGAACAAATATTGAAATAAATGATGATTTGATGACAAAAGTCATGAAGTCCACGGGTTTAAAAACTAAAAAAGCTGTTATTGAAAAAGCTCTTCAAGAGTTGTATTATCAAAGTCTATTACAAGATTTGGATTCAATAAGAGGTAAAGGTTTTTGGATGGGTGATTTGGATAAAATGAGAACGCAAGATTTTCAAGAATTATGATTTTATTTGATACTTCTGTATGGATTGATTATCTGAACGCACGTCCAACTAAACATGCACAAAAATTAGAGAGTTTTTTCAAAAATAATTACAGGGTTTTCATCACCCCTACGATTATTCAAGAAGTTTTGCAAGGTATTTCAAATCAAAAGCGTTTCGATAAAGTACAACAAATACTCATTAACCAGAATGTATTGTTAATGAAGTCAGTTGATGCGGCTATCAAAGCGGCTGAATTATACAGTTCTCTCCGTCAAAAAGGCGTAACTATTCGTAAACCAAATGATTGTTTGATTGCTATTTATGCCCTTCATTTTGAAATAGAAATTTGTCATAATGATGCTGACTTCGACCTAATTGCTCAAAATTCTTCTTTGAAAATCACCACCATTTAATGACCAAATTCCTAATTCTCCGTTTTTCATCCATTGGCGATATTGTCTTGACTACGCCCGTTGTGCGTTGTTTGAAACTTCAGTATCCAGAGGCAGAAGTGCATTATGCGACTAAGAAATCCTTCAAAACTTTACTCAAAAACAATCCCTATATTGATAAGGTTTTTGTATTAGAAAACGGATTAAATCAACTAATAAAATCCTTACAAGCAGAAGATTATGATTATATCATTGATTTGCACAATAACCTTAGAACGAGCATTATTAAATTTCGTTTAGGCATAAAATCTTTTCGTTTTGATAAGCTAAACCTGCAAAAATGGTTGTTGGTAAAATTCAAGAAAAACTTCATGCCCAATGTTCATATTGTGGACAGATATATGAAAACGGTAGAGTTTTTAGGTGTAAAAAATGATAATAAAGGGTTAGATTATTTTATACCCGAAAAAGATAAAATG
This sequence comes from Arcicella sp., assembly GCA_025356745.1. GTDB lineage: Bacteria > Bacteroidota > Bacteroidia > Cytophagales > Spirosomataceae > Arcicella. The sequence continues at coordinate 15,484 of JANXRS010000411.1, read as the reverse complement.
CCCTTGGATTGGCTTCCCGAAAACTTCAGAAATGGTTATGCTATTTATGCCATCGGAGGGCAACACGAAACAAAGAAATTGCCTTTACATAAAATGATTGAACTTTGCCAAACGATTAAATTGCCTTTGGTGTTAATTGGAGGGAAAGAAGATTTTGAAATGGGGGAAAAGTTAATATCGGCTATTTGTTTACCAACCTCGAAAATTTTTAATACTTGTGGAAAGTGTAGTCTTAATCAATCAGCATCATTAATTCAAAATTCGAAGATTATTTACACCCACGATACAGGCATGATGCACGTAGCTTCTGCCTTAAAGAAAAAGGTGATTTCTATTTGGGGAAATACTGTTCCAGAATTCGGAATGTATCCATATCAGACTGATTTTGAAGTATTTGAAAATGAAGATTTGAATTGCCGTCCGTGTTCTAAAATTGGGTATGATAAATGTCCATTGGGGCATTTTAAGTGTATGAATGATTTGAAATTCTCGTAAAATTTAGTAAAATGAATAAAAAAATAAACATAGGCTTAGTCCAAATGTCTTGTACCGCTGATGTACAAGCAAATATGCAAAAGGCAATTGCAGGAATTCGTGAGGCAGCCCAAAAAGGAGCAAATATTGTCTGTTTACAAGAATTATTTACGTCATTATATTTCTGTGATGTTGAAGACCATGAAAATTTTAAATTAGCCGAACCTATTCCTGGTCCATCTACGGAGACACTTTTAGGGGTTGCCAAAGAGTTGGGAGTTGTCATTATTGCCTCACTTTTTGAAAAGCGAGCTGCTGGATTATATCACAATACCACTGCCATTTTGGATGCTGATGGAACGTATTTAGGAAAATACCGTAAAATGCACATTCCCGATGACCCTGGCTACTATGAGAAATTCTATTTTACACCAGGCGATGCTTCGCCAGAAGATTCGGGATATAAAGTATTTCAAACCAAATTTGCAAAAATTGGCGTGTTGATTTGTTGGGATCAATGGTATCCAGAGGCTTCAAGAATTACCGCTTTAATGGGTGCTGAGGTACTTTTCTATCCAACTGCCATCGGTTGGGACACGAATGAAACCGACCCAAACATCAACCGTGAGCAATATTCAGCTTGGCAAACCATTCAACGTTCCCATGCGGTGGCAAATGGTGTTCATGTGGTTTCTGTAAATCGGGTTGGTCGTGAAATTGATCAGCAGTTTTGGGGAGGAAGTTTCGTGGCAAATCCTTTTGGAACACTTCTTTATTTGGGTTCGCACGACCAAGAAGAAGTTCATGTTCAAGAAATTGATTTAAATAAAACAGAGTATTACCGATCAACTTGGCCTTATTTGCGTGATAGACGAGTGGATAGTTATCAATCTATTACAAAGCGTTTTATTGACTAATATTAATTGTTAAGTTTGAGTTGTTGATTAATCAAATCAATAACTCAAACTTTATTAGTTAATTTAATTACCTTATCCAAAACTCCAAAATACCCCCTCTCATCGACACAATTACTTCTTTTGTCGAAAATTGTCAAAAACTAAGAGACACACATGCAATATTTGTGTTATAAACTTATCATTTAGGCATATTTAAGCATTTTTCCGCTTATCTAAAAATCAATCCATTTGTACTATTTTAATTTTATTGACAAACAATTTATAGCAATTTTGGTTATCGTTTCCAATATATTAATAGTAATTAACATTTATATTTATGAAAAATATACTACTTTTTTCAATAATTTTCAGCCTTTTCACCACGACGATTTCAGCCCAATTTCCTATGGGTGGCGGTGGATTTGGTGGCGGTGGTTCACGTAGAAATGACCAATCAGCAATTCCTGGGACGGCACAAGCAACAGCTAAAGGTTCAGCCAAAATAACGGGGTATGTTATTGATTCTTCAGCTTCAAAAGCCGTTGAATACGCCAGCATTGCCTTAATGACAAAAACTGATAAAAAAATCGTTGATGGGGCAATTTGTGATGATAAAGGTAAATTCTCCCTTTCTCGTATTGCAGTTGGTGAATACATTTTATCTATTTCTTTTATGGGTTACCAGACCAAGAAAGTTGAAGTCAATATTATCAATAAAAATGATGAAATTGATTTAGGTGTTATCAAGATGAATCAAAGTACGCAAACGTTAGCAGAAGTAACCGTGGAAGGACAACGATCATTGATTGAAGATAAAGTTGATAGAATGGTTTATAATGCAGAGAAAGATATTACGAACAAAGGTGGAGATGGAACGGATGTTTTGAGGAAAGTACCTTCTTTAACCGTTGATTTAGATGGAAATGTTTCGCTACGGGGAAGTCAAAATGTGAAAGTTTTGATTAACAACAAACCCTCAACGATTCTTGCCAGTAGCATTGCCGATGCTTTGAAACAAATTCCAGCGGATATGATTAAATCAGTGGAAGTAATTACCTCACCATCAGCCAAATACGATGCAGAAGGTTCGGCAGGAATTATTAACATTATTACTAAAAAGAATAATTTGCAAGGACTTTCACTCAATTTCGACAGTAGTGTTGGTATTAGAGGAGGCAATTTATCTTTGAATGGAAGTTATCGTATGGGAAATATGGGTTTCTCATTAGGCGGTTTCGGAAGAGCAAATTATAACGTAAACGGACGTTTTGATAATACCCAAATCACTACGGGAATTGATGGTTCTAAAACAACAAACGTACAAGGTGCGGAAACTCGCAACAGTGGTTTATTCGGAAATTATCAGTTGGGTTGGGATTGGGATATTAATAAAAGCAACTCTGTAAGTGCTTCAGTTCGATTTGGAGCAAGAAATCAATCTAATTTTCAAGATGGTTTATTAACCCAAATTTTCAGAAATAATTTATTAAATAGTGCTAATACCCGTAATGTAGAGTCGATTGATAACTCAAACAACGTTGATGCAAACGTTGATTATACGCACACGTTCAAAAAACCACAACAAGAATTATCAGTATCTGGGCAATTTAGTAGAAACAATCGTAACAGTGAGTTTACCAATAATATTTTAAATCTTCCTGATTCATTAGTTGCCAGAGGTTTAAATAGAATTACCAACATAAACCCAAGTTATAATCAAGAAGCAACTGTACAAATTGATTATCAAACGCCAATCGGTAAAACGCAAATGATTGAATTTGGGGGAAAAGATATTTATAGAACGGTAAATTCAGTTTTCAGACAGCTTGGTTCTAATGGCTCTTTGGACTATAATCAAAACATAGTTGCTTCTTATCTTTCTTATACTTTAACAACCAAAAGTAAGTATAGCTTGAAAGTAGGTGGGCGATATGAATACACGACCATTGATGCCAATCAGACAAAAGAGGGTGGACAAGTTAATGGAATTACGATTCCAAGTTATGGAACGTTTGTGCCAAGTATTAACATTTCAAAAAGTATTAAAGGGGGAACAACTTTGAAAATAGCCTATAATCGTCGTATTCAAAGACCTTCATTACAATTTTTAAATCCGAATGTTAATGCTTCTAATCCTTCAAATGTAACGGTTGGAAATCCACTATTAGCCCCTGAATTTACTAATAATTATGAATTTACGGTTAATACGTTCTTTAAAAATACGTTCTTGACAACCGCACTTTTCATGCGAAATACTACTGGCGGTATTCAGAGTGTACGTACCAGTACGGTTGATGCACAAAATAGACCTATCATTTTGACAAACTATTTGAATATCGGAAATGAAGATGCGTATGGAATGAACTTGTTTGGTAATGTTAATATTTCTAACAAATTACAGTTGGGTGGGGGAACAGATATTTATTACGCAATTTTGAAAAATAACAACCCAAATCCACTCTACAATGCTTCAAACGAAGGTGTAGTAGCAAGTTTTAGATTGTTCGGAAGTTATAATTTTTCGAAAGGTTGGGGCTTACAGACATTTGCATTTTATAGAGGAAATCAAGTGCAATTGCAAGGAAATCAAGGTGGATTTGGAATTTATAGTTTGGGTGTGAAAAAGGATTTCATGAACAAAAAAGGAAGTATTGGTTTTGGAGCAGAGAATTTCTTTACGCCGAACGGTTTCACGATTAAAAGTAACGTAGATTCGCCAACGATTAATCAAAATAGTGTAACAACACTAAGAAACATGAACTTCAAATTGACGTTCAGTTATAAAATCGGCAAGATTACTTTTACGGACGGAAAGAAGAAAAAGAAATCGGTAAATAATGATGATTTGAAAGACGGTGGCGGAGAAAATGGAGGTCAGCAAGCAGCTCCAGCGGCGGCTCCAGCAGGTGGCGGTGGTCGTCCAAGATGATAAAAAAATAATTGCAATTCATCAAAAAAGCCTTTCAAATAATTTGAAAGGCTTTTTTGATGAATTAATAATGGTCTCTTACGGCATGAATAATAATTTCTTCATCAGTAACTTCATAAACTAAACGATGCTCATCATCAATTCTTTTTGACCAATATCCACTAAGATTTCCTTTTAGAGCCTCTGGTTTTCCAATGCCTTCAAATGGTATTCTACCACATTCTTCAAACATTCTAAAAATACGTTTCAGCATTTTGGGTTCGTATTTTGCCCAATCTGCCATTCCTTCAAGAGCATCTGGTGTAAGCGTAATATTCCTCATATTTTTGTACGCCTATATTTTTTAATTTCAGAAATAACATCAATATCTTCCCCTTCCTCCAACGATTCAGCCAATTTAGCAATTTCATCGTAAGGTATTGAATAAGATATCTTTGACTTTTTATTTTTTTCGATTGCTTCTAAAAGTGATGTTTCCGATTTAACAAAAATTTCCACTTTCTGATTACCGAAGAAAGCCTTAATACTTTCTAAGATATTAATGTCTGCCTTATCGGCTTCGATATGAAAAACCAGTGAATCCATAATACTAATTTTTTTAACAAAAATACAAGTTAAATATTAATAATCAACAAGTTATGATAATGGCGTTTATAGCTAAGTTGAACTTAGTTTAAGGTTTTAAGTTCAAAATTTGACGTAAAATCAAGGAATATCCATAAACTTATGTACCTGCATTGAAATTCTCCACTTTGGATTATTCTTCACATATTCAATAATCTCGGGCAACATCGTTTCCATCCTGCTCCATTCGGGTTGAAGAAATAATATACAATCATCCGAAACCACCTCCGCAAAACTCTCTGCCCAATCAAAATCTGATTGATTAAAGATAATAACCTTCAATTCATGGGCTTTTAAATAAATGTCTGGATTGGGTTTCTTGAATTTTTTGGGTGAAAAACATATCCAATCCCAATCTCCCGTAACCTCTTCACACACACCCGAAGTTTCAATATTTGTTTCAAATCTTGCTTCATGCAAAGCAGCCGTCAAAACATCTAAATTATGCATCAAAGGCTCTCCTCCCGTGATAACTGCTAATCGTCCTTTATGCTGAGAGGCTTCACTAACTATCTCGTTAATAGACAACTTAGGATGAGCATTAATATCCCAAGACTCTTTCACATCGCACCAATGACAACCCACATCACAGCCACCTAGACGAATAAAATAAGCCGCCCGCCCCTGATGAAAACCTTCGCCTTGAATGGTATAAAAAGTTTCCATTGTGGGTAAAAGTTGTGTCGTAATCTCTATACTTTCAGTATTCATTTTATTTTCTTATTTGGGTACAAATTTACTAAATTCAATGCTTAAAGTTTAAAATTATTGGTAAATTAGGCAGGAATTATAATGTCAAGACGAATAGCATTCGTCCTTTTGTTTCAAATCTTTTGGGTGAATACCATTCGCTTAAATAAATTACTTCTAAAATAAACATGAAATTAATTTTTATCCACGGTTTCGTTGAAGACCATACCATTTTCAACGAAATTAGAAAAGCTATCACACAGGGCGAGCAAATTGCTTTAGATTTAGAAAAAATATTGGCTGATTGGCACGATGCCCCCAAAGATTTAGACGTTCATAAAATGGCTTCATATCTAATTAAAAAATATAAAATTACGTCTCAAGATTGCGTAATTGGGCATTCGATGGGTGGATGGATTGCTTCATATATTAAGCAGGAATGTGGTTCTAAGGCAATTTTATTGGCTTCTTTAACCGACCAGCATAAATTAATTACTCCTTTAAAAAACCTAACTTTAATCAAATATTTTATCCGTTGGGGAATCATGCAAAGTTCATTTATGGAGTCATTTTTGAAGAAAGAATATAAAATTCAAGAATCAAAGAATTTATATAACAGACTAATTAAAGGTATGATGAAATTGGATAAAAAGATTTTATACCAACAATGCCAAATATTATTTACCAAAGTCAAACCGCTTACCATTACTCCTACCCTAAGAATACACGCCCGAAAAGATAATATTGTTGGTTTTCCCAGTGAAGAGTTTGTGGAGGTTCAAGGTGACCATTTTTCATTAGTTTTTTATCCTCAAGAAGTCAGTAATGCCATCTTAAAAGTCATCTAATATTTTAAATACTATTTCAAATATTAATATTTAGCAAAAGCAATATTTATAGGAGAATATATTCCAATTTACATAAACAGAATTTCAATTTTGGGTATTTTTTACCAGTATATTTTGAGATTTCATAAATTAAAAATATTGAATTGAAGACAAATTAATAAGGCTTATTAATCCCATATTTTTAGAAGTTTTGTCAATTTATAGCCCTCTTGGTATTCAGAGAGCTATAAATTTTAAGAAATTTATGTAATTTCGCTTACATTTGTCAGCAAATAACAATTGTTGATTTATTTTAGTTGTTTAGAAATATTACAATTAAAATATCATTAACCATTATTCATCCATTCACTAAAATCAAAATTCTATGTTGAAATCTTACAAATTTCTGTTACTAACCGTATGTCTGACTGTTAGTAGCTTATCCATTTTCGCACAAGGCGTTAAAGGTATCGTTAAAGATGCTGTGACTAATCAAGGCATTCCAGGAACATCAGTCGTTGTTGAAGGTCGTTCTGCGGGAACTGCTAGCGACAATAATGGAAGTTATACCCTCAGATTGCCAGCGGGGACTTATTCAATCAAAATTAGTTCAGTAGGGTATGAAACAAGTATTATTTCAGTATCCGTTTCTGCAACAGAATTTACTTCCCAAGATGTATCTCTAAAAGAAAGTTCATCAACTCTTCAAGAAATTGCAGTAATTGGTTCTCGTTCTGCAACGGCTCGGACAAATATCCAAACAGCAACGCCCGTGGACGTAATTTCTACAAAGGAGTTAAAATCTTTTGGACAAGTTGATGTTGGACAAATTTTGAACTACGTTGCTCCTTCTTTTAGCTCAAATCGCCAGACAGTTACTGATGGAACTGACCACATTGACCCTGCTTCCTTACGTGGTTTAGGCCCTGACCAAGTGTTAGTTTTGGTAAACGGAAAGCGTCGTCATACCTCATCTTTAGTAAATATCAATGGCTCAGTTGGTCGTGGTTCGGTTGGGACAGATTTAAACGTCCTTCCTGTTGCAGCTATCGAAAGAATCGAAGTTTTGCGTGACGGTGCAGCCGCTCAATATGGCTCAGATGCCATTGCGGGAGTTATTAACATCGTCTTGAAGAAAGGTTCCACAGGAACATCCGCTTCTTTGACGTATGGTTCAAACATCACTACGCTTAATTATACTACTCCTGCAACCAGTTACAGCAAAAGTATTAACGATGGACAGGTTTTTCAGTTTGATTTTTCAAAAGGATTTCGTCTTGGAAAGGAAGGTTCTGTAACTATCTCAGCCCAGTATAACGACCGTGGACGTACCAGTCGTACAGGTTTAGACAATGCTCCAACTATATATCTAGGAGCAAATGCAGGTTTTCCAAGCACACCAACAGGACAAACTCAAGATGCTTTCAGAACTCAATTAATTAAAGATGATGCAACTCTTACAACAAGCCGAAATTATAACCGTGAAAACATGGTTTACGGTAATTCATCAGCACGTAATTATGGCATATTTGCTAATGGAAGTATCCCTTTGAATATCAATTCAGAAATCTATTTTTCAGGTGGATATACTTACCGTAATGGTCAAGGATATGGTAATAATCGGATTCCAGTAGCTCGTAATCAACAACCTTTGAAAGGCGATGGAACACTTTTCTACCAAGATGGTTTCTTACCTGGCATTGGTTCTGATATTTACGACAAATCTTTTATTACAGGATATAAAACCAAACTTGGCGAATGGTCAATGGATGTCAGTAATGTTTATGGAAATAATACTTTTCAATTCTCAGTTGTAAATTCAGGAAATGCTTCATTACCAGCAGGAGACAGTCAACAAACAAGTTTTGATGCTGGTAAATTATCATTCACCCAGAATACATTCAACTTAGATTTCGTCCGTAATTTTCAAAAAGTAGGTGGCTTTAACTACGTAAATATTGCCTTTGGTGGTGAAGTAAGAATTGAGAAGTTCAAGATTATGGCAGGTGAACTTAATTCATACTTTGGTGTTGCCGTTCAACGTCCAACTGCTCCTTTAACCGCTGGAGGATCCTCTCAAGGAACAACGACAGCAGGCCCAGGTTCACAAGTATTCCCAGGCTATCAGCCATCAGATGAAACTGACAAAACTCGTGATAACGAAGCCATCTATGCAGATTTTGAAGCAGAAAAAGGTCGTTTATTATTGGGTGTAGCAGGTCGTTTTGAGAATTTTAGTGACTTTGGTTCGACAATCAATGGAAAGATTTCGGCTCGTTTACAAATTACAGATGAAATTGCATTGCGTGGTGCTGCCAGTACAGGTTTTAGAGCTCCATCATTACACCAACGTTATTTCCAAAATACCAGTACTCAATTTCTTAATGGAGTGGCTTCAAATACTTTAACAGTAAATAATGACAACGACATTGCTCGTAAAACCGTGGGTGTTGATGCTTTACGTCCAGAAAAATCAGTAAATTTATCAGTTGGTATAACAGCAAAATTAGGAAATTCGGCTACCTTAACGGTTGATGCTTATCAAATTGATATTAACGACCGCATTGTTTATTCAGGAGCATATTCACGAACTCAATTAGGAATTACTGACCCAACACAATTTCCAGGGGTGAACAATGTCCGTTTCTTTGCTAATGCTGTAAACACCAGAACGCAAGGAATTGACATTGTAGCAACCGACCGTATTGTAATTGGTAAAGGTAAATTGACGCTTTCAGCTGCATTAAATTTTAATAAAAATCAAGTAACTTCTTTAAATAGCACTCCCTTAATTGATGCTGTTAAAAACAATGACCCTGCAAATAATCCAAGTACTTGGTATCGTACAGCCCTTTTTGACCGTCAGCAATACGCTTTAATTGAGACTTATTTACCAAGAAGTAAATGGAATTTATCGGCTGCGTATAGCGTAGGTAAATTGGACGTAACTTTCAGAGCGGTTCGTTTTGGAGAAACCCAATTTAAAAACGTTGTTGATCCAAATGCCCAAAAAGCCGATGGAACAACCTACTGGAATACACAATTTAATCACGGAACAGTTGGTAATGATGCTCCAATTGACCAGACTTTCCAAGCCGTTTGGATTTCTGATTTAGTAGTTGGATATCACATCACAAAATCTTTGTATGCTTCAGTGGGTGCCAATAATATTTTTGACATATATCCCGACCAAATTTATATTGATCCACGCAATGCCATTGGTTCCATTGATTATAATGCAAGTCGTGATGCTTCAAACCGTGGACGTTTATTGTTCCAACCAAATCAAGGTGGTTACAACGGACGTTTTGTATTTGCAAAGTTGAGCGTTAATTTTTAATAAGATTATTCGGTTGTAAAAGTATATTTTATTGATAATTGTCAATAAAATATACTTTTACAACCGAATAATAAAAAGCTCCAGACAAACATTTGATTTATGAAGTTAAATTTTTATGTTTGTTAAAACGTTGAGTAAAACTTATATTTTAATTTGAATAATTTCCATAAACTGAGTTTAAGTACACTTTATTCGTACATATTAATAATCTTCATAATATAAAATAGGTTAAGAGGGATTGAATATCTTTTGAACTCATAACTATATTTTGGTGTGTTAGTGATATATTTTGGCGAGTCTCCTTGAGGCTCGCTAATTTTTTTAGAGATATATCAATCTTCCATTATCTTTATCTTATCCATTTTAAAATAACCTTTCATGTTTTATTTTTACCACTTATACAGAAAAAAATATTTTTCTGTATAGTACCTTGTTTAGCATAGTACCTTATTATATCTTTGTGTCATAAATTTAGTATGTAGATATTTTATGAAAAAGAATAACTATAAAAACCATTAAAATTATGGATTTAGAAAACGTCAAAGTGCAGATGCGAAAAGGAATTTTAGAATTCTGTATTCTGCACATTATTTCGAGAGGAGAAGTATATGCCTCTGATATGCTCGAAGAATTGACCTCTGCAAAGATTATGGTCGTGGAAGGAACGTTGTACCCCCTGCTCACTCGGCTAAAAAACGCTGGTCTGTTGGATTATAAATGGGTTGAATCAGTATCGGGACCTCCACGTAAATATTATGTTTTGACCGACACAGGCAAGGCTTTCCTGATACAATTTGAGGAAACTTGGGTGGAATTACAAGGTTCAGTGGCTCAAATAATTCAAGATTCATTTCATCATCATAATCCGCAATAGTTAATGGTTTTAGTAATTAGAAAAAACTGATAACTATTCGTTCAGCAACCAATAACTAATGACCCTAACTAATAACTGATTACAGACATGAAAAAGACCATATCAATTAATATTGCAGGCATCGTATTTCATATTGAGGACGACGGCTACGAAAAATTAAACGCTTATCTGAAAGCTATTCAGAAATATTTTTCTTCTTATGAAGGTTCAAAAGAAATTGTAGAGGACATCGAAGCTCGTATTACTGAAAAATTTTGGGATAAACAAAAAATAGACGATAAACAAGCCATTTCTCTTCAAGATGTAGAGGGATTGATTGCCTCAATGGGTTCAGTTTCAGACTTTGCCGCCATCGAAGAAGATGAAGATTTAGCGATGGCAGGTGAGAAAAAAGGAGACAAAACATTTGCTTCATCAGAGGCAAAATCAAGTGCTTCTTCCTACAGTAACGATTATGAATCTCAATCTAAAAAAGGGAGTTATGAATACAACTATCGCCACGATTCAGGAGGTATGCGTAAATTATATCGTGATACAAAACGCAAATTACTGGGAGGCGTTTGTGCAGGATTAGCTCATAATTTAGGCTTTGACCCTCTTTGGGTTCGTTTGATGTTTTTGTTCCTATTACTAGGAATTGGACCAATTACGGCTGGTATTCTTAGTGCAATTACCTTCGTTTTATACATCGCTTGTTGGATTGCTTTTCCCGCAAACCTCGCCTTGGAAGAAGATGAACACATACGCAAATTCTACCGTAATCCAGATGGAAAAGTATTGGGTGGCGTGATGAGTGGCATTGCCTCCTACACGGGTTGGGATTTAGGAATGTTACGTTTTGTATCTGTTTTGAGTATTTTCTTATTTGGTTCTGGCTTAATTATCTATTTGATTCTCTGGGCAATAGCTCCAGAAGCTAAGACTTTAACTGACAAAATGCAAATGTCTGGCGAGCCAATTACTTTAGAAAATATCGAATCTAATATCAAAAAAACATTTCACGTAGAAAACCGTCCAGAGAATTCTATTACTAAATTATTATTACTTCCTTTCAGAATAATCTCGCAAGTTTTCAAGGCATTAAGTCCTTTTACGGAGTTTTTGATTTCAGCGGGGAAAGTTTTTGTGGGTGGATTAATGGTATTCATTGGCGTAGTGACCATTCTAGGTTTAATCTTTTCCCTGTTCGTTGGCGTAACGGCTTTGGAAGCTGGTCATGTATATTTTGGCGACAGTATCCCATTAGGCTTGATTGGGCGGGATGCTTCGCCATTGATGATTATCGGCGGATTTTTAGCCTCCGCAGTACCCGCATTTGTGATTGCTTGGGCGGGTTTATCCTTGGTTATTCGTAGAAATTTATTCACTTCAACCGTTTGGCAAAGTGCGTTGGGTGTATTTGTTGTGGGTTTATTGGTAACAATGTACACCGGGGTACGGTATGCAAGAAATTTTGCTAAAACAGCATCTATAGAAAAAGTCTTGAATTATAATATTGAAAATAAAACGCCTTCATTTGACCTAAATTACACGGGATTTGACCAAGATTGGGAGCCTTCTGTTGAATTTATTGGATATGATGGAACGACAATAAAAGTTGAACAAGTTTTCAAAGCAGATGGAAGAGACAAACAAGATGCCGAGAAAAATGCCGTAGATGTCAATTATAATATCATTCAAAAAGATTCAATTCTAACTTTCGATGACCGTTTAGATTTTAATGATAATGCTCGTTTTCGTGATCAACATATTAGAATGAAGGTTTATATCCCTTACTTTAAAGAATTTACGATGTCAAGAGGATTTGCAGAATGGATTGATAATTCTCTGGATAGACAATATTGGGACGATGCGAATGGGGATAAATTTAAAGGTTCTCGCTGGATGATTTCAAAAGATGGCGAGTTGGTTTCTACTAACAGAACCTTGAAAACAGAAGACGAAAATTCAGATGGTTCACAAACGCTTGATGTAAAAGATTTTGAGTTTATCAAATCGGATGTCAATAATGGCGTTTGTAATTATGAGATTAATCAAGGCAATGAATTCAAAGTGGAAATTGAAGGTGCTTACGATAGGAAATCATTGAAATACGAAGTAAATAACAATACGTTGTCGATAAATAATGGAAATAATAATGCCTTGAATGTACGCATAACATTACCCAAACTTAAAGGGATTATTTTAAAAGGTGGGAATGGCGAAAGTAATATTCACGATTTTACGGGAGATGATTTCACGGTAGAATTATATGATTCAAACAAATTATCTATCATTGGAACGGTTAATTCACTTACTGCCCATATTGAAAACTTTGCTAACCTTCAAGCATTTGATTTGCAGTCCGTTAATGCAACGATTGAAGCCAAAGATAATTCTTCGGCGGAGATTAATGTTAAGAAAAAAATGAATGTAAAAACCACAGGAATGGCACAAATTCGTTATCGTGGAGAACCCTCCGAGAATAGTTCGGTTCGTGATGGTGGGTCGATTGAGAAGGAGTAATTAAACAGTTCAAGATGAACGGAGTTGAATAATTATTTTATAATTTTCCGTTCATCTTGATTTTTTTACCGATAGACTAATTTTCAAATAGTGGGTATGGATTTAACCTAACCTTGTATCATAAATCAAGAAGCTTACTAAATTCACCCGAAAATGAAAAATTCAATACTTACACTATTATTACTTCTCACAAGCATTTCAAGCTACGCACAGGATATTTCTGGCTAAATGGCTATGCGTGGTAGCGGTATTCGTAACACATCTAACGTATTGAAAGTGAATGCTATAACGGCAATTATCGTATTAAGATTGTGGTTTAAAACTCATCTTGAACCTTCCTTTGAAGGAACACATGAAAATGTAATTATTGACGAAATGTGGAGGTGGGTTGGTAAACGTAACGAGTCTAAACAGTGGATTTGGTATGCCTATTGTGCTGATACTCGTAAGATTTTAGCCTTTCAAATCGGTAAAAGAAATGATAAAACGTGTCAAAAGTTATTCAAAAAACTAAGTCATTTGACCATAAAACATTACTCATTTGAAGAAATCATGTCATAAAACCATCTGTTTTTCTAAAAAAGACGATATGCACTATGGGTTTATAAAGGCTTATATATGGCTTAAAAACGCCGCATAGCAACAGCATACATTCTGTAACACTACCAATAAGTTTAGTAAAGGAAGTTCAAAATATTCCTAATAGTTTTCAAACAAGGATATTCTTGAAATACTAAAATCATACCAGTAGAAATAAGATTACGGGATTATATTATACTTTAACTAATTACTAACCGCTTGTCCCGATTTAAAATCGGGGTTAGCGAGTTTTAAATAAATTCCCCTTACAATTTTATATTTCTATTATCATCTATTGCTTTAAATTTTACAAAAGCAAATTCTTGCCCTGATGGTGGATTAAATTCAACTTCAAATGATACAGGTAACACTATCTTTTCATTTATAGTTTTAGATATTGTATCAACAAAATTCCAAACTTCATCTTCCCTGTCATACCATGCTGAACTGTAATCATCGTATGTAACTTCTGAATCAAGAGTGAATTCGACATTTAATTCTATGTCTGCGGAATTTTTTCTAATAAAGTTTATTGAATATTCTGAAAAAGAATATTCAGAAATCTCTATATAGTCAAGGCTCTCAAATTGAAAATTGTCAATATAATGATACTTTAAATAATCTGTATAAATATTCTTTAACTCATTTACTACTTCAGTTTCCAATTCACCTTTATATTTTTTATAAATTCTATCTATCCATTTTAGTTTTTCATTATGCTTTTCTTTCTTTTGAAGTTCAATCGCTTTCTTACTAATATATTCTTTAAAGTCTTTAATTGGTATCAAATTATCTGTTGCATAACTTAAAATATCATTATCTTTAGATAAGGTTAGACATCTTTTCTTATTGGTAATGCACCATTGTTCTACTATTTCGATAGCAAATGCATCAGGAAATTCATACTTTTTATTACCTTCTTTAAAAGGGGGATCATTGGAAAATATCGATTAAAAACGTTGCCAATGTTTAATGCTGGATAAGGAATAATTTCAGCTTTTCCTTTACTTAGCATTTCATCAAATTTTCTGACAATTATATCATATTCTTCTTCCACATTTACAAAACGTGAAGAAAAAGCTTTCTCATAGTTATCACTATTCCTTAAAATACTGCAATTTTTATAATTTTGATCATAAGATGCTTTCGCCTCTTTTAACTTCTTTTTTATTCTGGCTTTAACTTCATTATATGTTATCTCAGGAATTAGTATTTTTACATTTTTTTTCATTCCTAAGTCAATTAATTGCTTCAATTTAGAGCCTTCAATAAAATTTTCACTTTCAAAAATTGATGTATCTACAAATATTATATCCATTTTTTTAATTGTTACAATCTTAAATATTTTTGTTTCTGTGATTACAGCTAACGAACGCATAATTACTATCAACATACGGAAAATTTTCAATATTATCAACCCAATTTAATCATATTTTATGGCTTTTATTTCAAAACCTCCAAAGCCGTCAAAGTAACCTTCCCTAAAATTCCCGATTCTTTGGGAGTCCAATTTTTGGCTGTAAAATAGCCGTCTTTCCCTAAATTTTGCTTCAATCTTGCCGAGACGTTGATATTATAAAATTTCTGCCAAACTTCGCCCTTTTTCTCTAAAGCAATTACTCTATTTGCCATTGAATTAGCCACTTCAACCGTCAAAATATTCTGAGATTTCAACACATTAGCGGGTACAAAAACTTTGAAAGATGGTCCGAGCAATGTTCCCAAAGAAATACCATTTACGCTTAC
>JANXRS010000408.1 GCA_025356745.1 Arcicella sp. | reverse complement strand
AGTATTTATGTTAACATAAACCTAAAACCAGATTCAAATTTTCATCAATTTATTATTTCTGGCAAAATTACAGTTATAAAATTGTACTATTCATTGATTTTAAACTCAAAATTGCATTTTTAAATGCGTTCAACCTGTTTCCCTGCGTAATATCTACTTAAATAAATAATTACCATAAGGAGGATGTATGATTTATATTAGGAATCATTCTTAACATATTCTAAATATTCATTATAATTAAAAACTTTAAAAATTTGCTATTAAAAAAAATATCTACAATATTTGTAGGTGAAAGCATACAACAATTTACAGAAAGCCTTCGCTCGCATTTAAAAAATATACTTTTCTCGAATTTTCTTCCTTTACCTAAACAGGTATCGATGTCTGACTTTGCCTAAATTTTCAAAGGCTTGTTTCAGCGTATTTTCTCTATTTATTAAATGTTCAGATTTTCAGCAAAATCTGAAGAACTTTTTTTGCATAATTTTCACTAAATTCTTTGGATTTATTTTTAGGAATAATTATACTCAAATGTTCAGCTATTTAATAATATTAGAGATTAAAATACCCTCTGTTATGATAAAATGAGGTATTGATGTATTTATCATCAATGTTTTAAGACTTTGTACAGGTAATGTACTGGTTTAATTATAATAATCTCTAAAATGATGTTTTTTTTTGGCACAGTTTTGGCACATTATCTATATAATTATAGCGAAAAGTGCTTTGATTTTAATTTTTTTTTGTACTCAATACCTTAAAATTGGTGTAGAGTGGGTTATAAAAGAACAATATAGCTCAAGAAGAAATAGGTTTAAAAAACTAATAAATTAACGACAGATGAAAGAAACTTCTACATTCGCTGACGGTGCAAGCAATCAACGAAACTTTACTAAAATATCCAAACCAAATGTTAAAGAGCACAAATTGCTTTTTGCCAAAGATTTGTTCAAAAAATTAAAGCAACTATTTGTCAAAGCAGAAGTTGTTGACCAGATAGTTGAACCTGTATTTATTGAGAAATCAATAGATAATAATCAATTGCAGATAATTGTAAATGACAATGCAGTAGTGGAGGCAACTATTTCAGGTGGAGTGATTAATAAAGAATCACGTTCTGTGCATATAAATTATCAATTAAATATACAACAAATGATTTTTTTTACTTATCTAAGACGAGCGATTATGAGTAGTGAGGAATTGCTTAATGGACAATTTTTGAAGCAATTTATGAATTTTCTATCGGTAATAGTCGGTACCATCCTCAATAAAAATACTCCTATTGACTCTATCAAGCAGGATTTTGATATTTCATCAAATTTGATTGGCTCTAAACTATTCAATATTAAGATATCTAACCCGAAAGTCATGTTTTCATGGGCAAGTGTTGTATTTTTAACGTTATTCACAGCGTTTGGAACATTGGCACACTCAACCTCAGTAGCAGTATTTACAGATTTATCGGTTAAGAAAACAATCAGCACACAAAGCCCAGCCATTGGTCAGGACGTAACCTATACCATTAAAGTTAAAAATGACGGAGTAGCAAAAGTTACTGGTGTTGAACTTACTGATATTCTTCCTGTTGGTGTTACCCTCAAAACGGTAAGCGTTGGTGGGATAGGTTTTACTTCAAATTCTACAACGGCTGGTGTAACAACTATTGTATGGAATATTGGTGAAGTGGGAGCATCTCCTACTGAGTTAACGATGACTATCGTTGCAACTGTTGTAAAGCGTGGTCTATGGTTTAATACTGCGGAGATTACTAAAGAAATTGAAACAGATATTGATTCTTCTCCAAACAATCATGATATTAATGAGGATGACCAAGACGCTGTTTGTTTTTCAGTAGAAGATTATTTTTATAAGGGAGACGAATTCACTACTGTTCTTCCAGCAGGTTATACAAATGTTACTTGGACAAAGAAAGTTGGAACAGGAGCGGCAGTTGCTGTAACTTCCACAACGCCAGGTGTTGTTCTTTTGAATGATGGGTCTGGGAATATTAAGATTACAGATATTACTGCTTATACAGAATTTGCTTTTTCAGCTAATAATAAAAATTGCCCAATTACTGGATGTTGTCCAATTAAGTTTATTTATGGACCACTCGGTTCAATCGGTGATTTTGTTTTTACTGATAATAATAAGGATGGAATTCAGAATACAGGAGATACTCCATTACCAGGCATTAAAGTAATTTTATATAAATCAGATGGCATTACGAAATTAGATTCTGCCATAACAGACATAAATGGCAAATATTTATTCGATTCACTTCAAACAGATAATTATAAGGTAAAATTTATCCTTCCTTCAAGCTCAACATTCTCTCCAACAGGAGCAGGAACACCAGCAACAGATTCTGACGCTGGTACAGACGGTTTCTCCCCAATCATTTCAATTGATGTTGAGGGAATGGGAAAAGCAAAAGACAATTCAGATATTGATGCAGGGATTATTGGAAACTTAGGTTCAATTGGTGATTTTGTTTTCCGTGATGATAATTCAAACGGAATTCAAGATGCTGGTGAACCTGGCATTGCGGGAGTTAAGGTAAATCTGTATAAAGGAACAACTTTTCAAGCAACTTTAACAACTGATGCAAATGGAATATATACTTTTGGGGGTTTAACTTCAGGAGCTTACCAAATTGAAGTTGTTGCGCCTTTACAAAGTAAATTCACCAAAGCAAATCAAGGAAATGACAGTAAAAAAGATAGTGATGTTGACATAACTGGGAAAAGTCAAATTATTAATATTGACGTAACTAAATTGCCAACTGATATACTTCGTAATAATCCACAGATTGACGCAGGTATTATTCCTTTGGGTTCAATTGGAGATTATGTCTTCAATGACAATAATGGAAATGGTATTCAAGATGCAACGGGTGATACTAAGTTAGTCGGTTTAAAAGTTACTTTGACCGATGTCAACGGTATTATTATTACTTCAACAACTACTGATTCAGACGGTAAATATGAATTTATTGTGCCATCAGGTATATATTTCGTAATATTCGATAAACCAACTGGTTCAACTTTCTCTCCAATGGGAGCAGGAACAATCTCAACGGGTTCAGTAGCAGATGCCACTGGAAAATCTGGAAAAATTACGATTGATGCTACCAGGCAAGTGGGCGACCCAGCACGTAATAATAAAGATATTGATGCTGGACTTATTCCGAATAAAGGAACCATTGGAGATTTTGTTTTCATTGATTCAAACGGAAATAACAAACAAGAC
The DNA here is from genome assembly GCA_025356745.1 of Arcicella sp. Lineage (GTDB taxonomy): Bacteria > Bacteroidota > Bacteroidia > Cytophagales > Spirosomataceae > Arcicella. The sequence continues at coordinate 13,251 of JANXRS010000408.1, read as the reverse complement.
GCTGGTGAACCAGGATTATCGAACGTAACGGTTGAATTATATGATGGTACGGGTACAACAAAATTGCAAACAAAAGTTACTGACATAAACGGAGCTTATTTGTTTACAGGGTTAGAATCAGGAAATTATAAAGTAAAATTCCTCTTGCCTTCTGGTAAAACATTTGTAACACCGAACGTTGGGACTTCGGTTGAAGATTCAGATGCAGGAGCGGGTGGATTCTCAGGAGTCATCAATATAGATGTAACAAAACCATTGGGAGATGTTGGTCGTAATAATTTAACGATTGATGCTGGAGTTAAAAGTGACTGTAATATTAACGGAGGAACTTTAACTACAACTATGCCAAACTCCTGTTTACCAACGGGTGGTTCAGTGGTATTATCCGCAACGACTGGAACATCACCAACCGTTCCGATGGGATATTCAGTAAAGTATGTATTGACAAAAGGAACGGATTTAATAATTCAGCAGATTGCTAACACGCCAACTTTCAGCGTTACCTCAACGGGCGAATACAGAATTCATACTTTAGTTTATGATGGTAATTCAGCCAATGGAAACTATCTTGATTTATCTACCATCGTTTTAGGTACTACAAAAGGGTCGGATATAATTGCAAATATTGCTCAGAGAAGTATATGTGCAGCATTAGATGCAACAGGAGTTAAGTTCAACGTGAACACAAATCCAGATGCACCAGTGTTTCCAGGAGCAACAATTTGTGCAGGTTCTAAAGTAATTTTGGGAGATAAAGGACCCATTTTATTAGGTACTTCTTACGCTTGGTTTACATCAGCCACTGCTACAACGCCATTTGCAACAACCCAATCAATTGAAGTTTCGCCAGCAGTTACCACTACTTATTATGTAGAAACTACTTTGGTTGTGTCAGGTTCTTGTGCAAGTAAGCGTGGTTCGGTCACGGTAATGGTTAATCCAAAACCAGAAAATCCAATTACTAAATCTTCAATAGCAAATGATTGTACGAAGAATTTACAAACAGTTAATTTAGCAGATGCCCTTACAGCCATTTCTTCGGGAAGTACGGTTGAATGGCACGTTGCCAATGATGTAGCTTCGGCAATCATTACAAATACAACTACTGTGGGTGCGGGTACTTATTATGCTTTTGCCAAGTCAACAGCAGGATGTTACAGTGGAGGCGTTTCAGTAACGGTAAACATTAATCCTTGTACTTGTCCAAACCCACCTACTGTCAACGTACCTGCGATAGCTTCTATTTGTGGAAACACAACAACACCAGTCCAATTACAAGCAATTATTGGGGGTGGTGCATCAAGTGGAACTTGGACTTCTAACGGAACGGGTACTTTCGATAATGCAACAATTCTAACGGCAAAATATACGCCATCGGTGACTGATGTAACGAAAGGTTCGGTAGAATTTACGTTTACAACCAATGACCCAGATGGTGCTGACCCTAAATGTATTGCAGCTTTGGCAAAAACTACTTTAGTTTTCAAAGCAAAACCTATTGCACCAGAAAATTTGAGATGTAATCAAGTAATTTGTTTGGGAGATAGCAATAAATTATTCTCAGTTAGTCAAGGAAATATAGTGAAATGGTATTCAACTGCAACCAGCACAACACCACTTGGTACTGTTAATAATAATGAAGGTTTTGTGGTAGTACCAACAGCAGAAGGAACTTATACTTACTACGCAGAGGCAACAACGCCAGATGGTTGTATAAGTGAGCGTTCTTCAATTTCATTTACTGTGAAGAAGTGTTTGACAGATTTAACAGTACTTAAAAAAGTATATACGCCAGATGGGACTTCGACTCCTGACTATTTGTTAGGTCAAACAGCAACTTATTCAATTGAAGCTCAAAATATCGGAACGGCTAATGCAACGGATGTGAAAGTTGATGATATTCTTCCTGCGGGAGCCACGTATGTAAGCTCAACGCCAACGGGAGAGTATAACAGCACAACGGGTGTATGGACAATTGGTAATTTGACTAAAGGTTCAACGAAAGTCTTGCTTATTCAAATAATATTAAATAAAATTGGAACAGTTGTTAATACAGCTGAAATTTCAGGCACTAACGAAGACCCAACGAAGAAAGGTAATAATAAATCAACCGTAACCATTAAGGTTGTCGATATTGCTGACTTAAGTCTAATAAAAACAGTTAGTAAGACAGTAGCAAATATAGGTGATGAAGTTGAATATACGATTACGGTATTGAACTCAGGAGCAAACACCGCTACTAATGTTGAGGTAAAAGATAAATTACCCATAGGTTTAACATATGTAAGTTCATCGACTTTAACGGAGAGTGCAGGCACATTAACTGGAATTGTGGCAAGTATTGCCAAAGGAGCAACTGCTGTATTTACCTTTAAAGCGAAAGTTAACAAAGATGGTAAAATTATCAACTTAGCAGAGGTGACTAAATCAGATCAAAAAGATCCAGATTCAACGCCAGGCAATGCTTCCATAAAACATGAAGATGATGATGATAGCGTAGAAATTAATTCAACAGGCATTTGTAACATTGAAAAACCAACGATTGCTTGTGGATGTACGCTGAAAACCATTTGTTTGGGAGGAGAAGTAACATTAACAGCTTCGGGTTGTGTGGGTTCAGCAGAATATGTGTGGAGTAATGGTGCAAGCACAAGCAGTATTACAGTAAGCCCAAAGACAAACCAAACTTACGTTGTGTACTGTAAGAAAGATAATTGCAAGAGCGAATCTTCAAATGCAGTAGAAATAAAAGTGATTGTAGTGGATTCACCATTATTATCAGCTTCACCAAGCAAAATTTGTGTGGGAGAATCTACTACTTTAACAGCCTCTGGTTGTTCAGGAGTAGTTGAATGGCAAACATCACCAAAACAAACAGGTCCGCAAATTATTGTGAAACCAACTGTTTCGGAAACATATAAAGCAGTTTGTAAGGAATACGATTGTGTGAGTTTATTAGCATCGGTTGATGTAATTGTAACACCAAAACCAAAACCTCCATTGCTTGTTTGTCAAAAAGTAGAAATTTGTCCAAGTGAAACAATTTCAATAACTGCAATAAATTGTAACGGTCAGGTGAAATGGAGTACGGGTCAGGAGACTACTACTATCACAGTGTTCCCGATTTCAACTACTTCATATACAGCTACTTGTTCTATGAATGGTTGTACAAGCAGTAATTCTGAACCATTTATTTTGACGGTAAAACCAATTGCCATCCCAACTATCAAAACAACTAATTTAATTACTTGTACAGGTGGTTCTGCAACTTTGACAGCAGAAGGGTGTACGGGTAAAGTGACTTGGTATTATGACAGCAAAACCTTAACAGGTGCAACCATCATTGTTAAGCCAACGATAACCACAACGTATTATGCAACTTGTAGTTCAATTGTTTGTATTTCAGATAAATCAGCACTAGTAACGGTTCAAGTAGTCAATCCAGCACCTCCAATTGTTAGTTCAGGAACTTCATCAATTTGTACAAGTTCAACGGTTCAGTTAACTGCAACGGGTTGTGAAACAGGAATAGTAACGTGGTCGGATGGACAGAAAGGGGCAGTTGTAACGGTGAAACCATTAATTTCTACTTCATACACCGCAACTTGTTCAATTGGAACTTGTGTGAGTGAGAACTCAATTAAGAGAAACATAAATGTGACGGATTTTGCTAAACCGACGATTACAGCCGATAAATTGACAATATGTACTGGTAATTCAGTAACATTAACTGCTAATGGATGTAATGGAACGGTAAAATGGTCGGATGGCGTAACAGGTTCACCAAGAACGGTAACACCAACTGCTGACGTGAAATATACAGCAATTTGTGAATCATCAACTTGTAAGTCTGATATATCAAACGAGTTAGCAATTAAAGTAAATACAATCGGTAATGCTCCAATAATTTCATGTGCAACCACTACCACCATTTGTGCGAGTGAGAGCATAATCTTATCTGCATTGGGTTGTGCGTCAGGAACGGTATTGTGGTCGAATGGTAAAACAGGTACATCCATTACTGAAGTAGTAAAAGCGACCACAACTTACACTGCGGTTTGTAAGCAGGGAATAACGTGTAATAGTCCAGAATCTAACAAATTCATAGTAACAGTAACCGTTCCATCAGTACCAACAATCTCATGCGCAACCAGTACTATTTGTTCAGGAAGTACCATCACATTGTATGCAACGGGTTGTGAAGGAACCGTAAAATGGTCAGATGGACAAAGTGGAGCAATCATAACGTCAATCCCAACCAAGACAACGGATTATTCAGCAACTTGTATTATAGGAACTTGTACATCATCACCGTCAAGTATTGCAACGGTGAATGTAGGTAATCCACCAGCACCATCTATTACTTGTAATAACCCATTGTCTATTTGTCAAGGCGTTCAAATTACCTTGTCAGCTACGAACTGCATGGGTACAGTAGTTTGGAATGATGGACAAGTAGGAAACGTAATTACAGCAAAACCAAATGTTACTACTAAGTATACAGCAATATGTAAATTAGATAAGTGTGAAAGTGTTAAATCAAACGAAATAACGATAACGGTTGGAGCGGGAGTAACGACTCCTAAAACTAAGAACTTGAACAATATTTGTCCATTCTTGACGGTAGATTTAGCCTCAGGAATAACATCAAGTTTATCAGCAGGTGGAATCATAGAATATCATACAGGAGTATTACCATCATCACTTTTAGTTTCTAATCCAAACGCCGTAAGTACAGGTACTTATTATGTATTTGAGAAAACAGGAACGGGATGTTATTCTTCTCCAGGAGTAATTAATACGTATATCAACCCAGATTGTATACCAAAAGATTGTGCTAAAACGCCACCTACCGTCAATGCAGGTGCGGATGTTACCATTTGTGCAGAGAAAATATACAAATTAAGCGGAACTTTTGGAGGGGCTGCAACTAGTATTACTTGGAAAACAACGGGTACGGGTTCATTTGATAATCCACTATTACCAACTGCCACTTATCGCTCATCCTTAGCAGATGTATTGGCAGGAACGGTTAAATTGATTATCTGTACGAACGACCCTGATGGAAATGGCCCATGTTTAGCGAAAGCAGATACGATGGTATTGACGATGAATGGTGTGAAATTTAAGCCACTCATTACAGTGACAGGAAATTTGAATTCATGCGGAACAGATTCAGTAACTTTAACTGCAAATGCAGGATATGATTATATGTGGTTTAAAGTAGGTGGAAGTATAACGCCATTTGCAAGGACAAGAAGTGTAGTTGTTAAAAGTTCGGGAGCTTACTTCTTTAAATTAGTTGACCTTAACAAATGTTGTTCAATTGAATCAGACACGGCAATTGTTAATTATTTAGCCATCCCAATTGCACCAGTAGCTAACAGCGTGAAAATTGACAGAGGAACAACTTTTGATTTGAATAAATTAGTAGTAAGTAGTCTGCCAACGGGTGCAAGTTTAGTATTCAAAACGGGTGCAAGTTCTGGTTCAACAACCATTGCAAATCCAAGTTCGGTAGGAGCGGGTGTATATTATGCTTTTTATAAGTCAGCACAAGGATGTTTTTCATTGAGTACGAAAATTACAGTTGAGAATAAAGATGGTAATATTTCTTCACTGAGCGATGCTGATATTCAAATTACTATAAAAACTGATAAAGCAACTTACGCAAAAGGTGATACTGTAACCACAACAATAACAGTTATAAATTTGGGAACGGGTACAGCAAAAGGTATTACTGTATTATCAATTATTCCAGGTACATTAACCTATGTATCGCAAACGGGTGGTTTAGTGAAATTAGGAAGTCTATTAACTGGAATATTGGACAGCTTAGTGAGAGATGGTGTAAAAATTTATACTTACACATCAGTCTTAAATACTAAATCTGAAACAGTTGTGGCAGCAGGTGGAACAACCACTACAAAAGATCCGAATCCCAACAACAACAACAACAACAACAACGGAACAGCAACAATTAATAAAGGAGATATTGATATTACAGTAGCAGATGTAGCGGTGATAATAACATCGGATAAAGCAATGGCGAAAATTGGCGAAAATATAAATTTCGTATTATCACTTACCAACAACGGCTCTGCAACGGCGAAACAAGTAGTAGTAACGAACTCAATGCCAGCAGGAATAACATTCGTTTCGAGTTCAACGGGTCAGATATTGACAGGTGGAGCAATTACTATTAGCCTTGATTCATTAAAGAAAGGAGAAGTTAAAACGTATGCTTATGTAGCGACAATGAACGTGAAAAGGAATGTGACCAATACCGTAATTGTTACTTCATTGAAAGACAACGTAGCTCCTAATGATGCTTCGTTTGTAATTATCAATAGTGATACGACAGGAACGACAAAAGATGAAGCTGAATTGGCTCTCTTATTAACGGCTGATAAGCAATTGATTGGGAAAGGTGATGTGGTAACATTCACTATCAAAGTAACAAATAATGGTCCGAAAGTGGCAACCAATATTGTAGTTGATAATATTTTACCTAAATACTTGACATTCCAATCAGGCGACCCTTCACAAAAAGGAGATACTTTGAGAGTGGAAACGGTTTCAATTCCAGTGGGTGGCACGGTGACATATTCTTATAAAGCGAAAGTGGATAAAGATACGATTATCCGCAACACAGCGAAGATTATGAAGACCTCACCAACCGATCCAACTCTGACAAACAATGTTTCAACGGTGGTATTAGTACCAGCCTCAGATACAACCTATTCAGACTTGGCAGTAGTGATTACAGCAAATACAGCAACTCATAAAGTGGGAGACAATGTAACTTATACAGTAACATTGACCAATAATGGAGCAGGTTTTGCGAAGAATGTTCAACTATGCAATCCATTACCAAGTGGTTTGACTTATGTTTCTGGAACGGGAATTATTAAAGCAGGTGATAGTGTAATAATCAAGGTTGATACCATCAGCAAAGGAAAGATTCGCACATTTACTTACGTAACGAAAGCAACTAAATCAGGTACGATTGCTAACACGGTAAGAATTTGTAATTCAAGTAAAGTGGATTTGATTACGCCAAATAATATAAGTACATCGTCAATTAGTGTTACGAAAGATTCTATTCCATCAACACCAATTTGTAACATCAATTTGGCAATGGCTATTCTTGATACGGCGAAAGTTTCGGATGGAATTTATAACGTAACCTTTAGGTTGGTTGCTAAGAATATTTGTAAGGATACTTTGAAAAATGTAACCTTGACGAGCAATTTAGCTAATATATTCAAAGCACCAGTAACATTTGAAATTGTAGGAAAACCGAACACTGGTGTAAGCACGAACTTAGTTATCAATAATTTGTTCAGTAAAACGGATTCTAATTTATTAAAGGTTGGAAGCTATATATTGCCAAATGTAAGTGATACCGTGAAGTATGTAGTAAAAATAACCTTAAATGGAAATAAAGGGCCATTCTCTAATGAGGGAACGATTAAAGGTAAAGCAGTTAATGAAGACTTAACAGCGAAAGCAAAAGCCATCTTACGCTTCGATTTACCAAATACAAGAATTGGTTTAGCAAAAGAAGTAGTAGCAACAGCCTTGAAAAATGATTCAACAACTTATTGGACAGTACCTTATAGAATCAGAGTCGTGAATATGGGTGTGAATGCTATTATTAAGTTGAGCGTAAAAGATAGTCTGGATGCAGTGTTTACAGTCAAAGGTGCAAAAATAATAGGTATCCCAACCATTATTGCAACGTCAGGATTAACGATTAATAAGAAGTTTACAGGTTCAAGATTGTTTACTGACTTGTTAGTTCCAGATTCATCAAGTTTAGCAAAAGGTGATACCGCAATTATTGATTTGACGGTGAGGGTAAATACGGAAACGTCAACGGATGTAGACAATGTCTATAATAACGTAGCAATTGCAACAGCAACAGGTATAGATAAATTCATTTATAAAGACGTTTCGACCAATGGTAATAATCCAGATGCAAATGGGGATAATGACCCATCGAATGACAATGTAGCAACACCAGTAAGATTGAATAAAGATGGTGGTACTAAGGAAGTTTCAATTGGTGTAGCCTTAGCTGCAGTAACTACTGACTTAACATTACTGTCTGATAGCACTTGCAATGTAATTTTAACCATGACTGCGAAAAATTATGGCACGACTAACTTAAGAAAAGTACGTCTATATAATAACATTGGAAATACAATTGGTAACCAAGCTGAATCATGGAAATTAGTGGGTACGCCAAGAGTAATTCGGGGAAATGCTAAAATTAGTTCAACCTTCAATGGAGCAACTGACTCTACCATTACCAAGTCTGATAGTACATTCTTAGCGGTAGGAGATAGCATCGTGATTGCTTACATGGTTAATATCAAACGACCAATGAGAGACACGATTTATACGCAAGCCTTTGCGAAGGCAGTTAGTGCTTTAGACTCAACGAAATCAACGTTTGATATTTCTATGAACGGATTGAAACCAGATATTAATGGAGATGGTAAGCCAGATGAATCAGCACCAACGCCGATTATTTGTAAATCTATAACTCTATCAGCTCTGTTTATTCCACAAGGATTCTCGCCAAACGGTGATGGTATTAATGATAGGTTTGTAATTCGAGGCATCAAGTCTGATGAAAAAATTGAATTATTGGTCTTTAATCGTTGGGGTGGAGTGGTTTACGCAAATCAAGATTATAAAAATGATTGGAGAGGTGAAGCCAATGTAGGAGTGAAAGTGGTTGGAGATAGTCAAGGATTGCCTGATGGAACTTATTACTACATTGTAACCCGTTTCAAAATTACGGGTGAGAAAGTTGATGAAGTACCATCTGTAAGATACATGACTATTTTGAGATAGTAAATAATTGTAAAACACCTGATAAGTATGAAAACTTATCAGGTGTATAATAAAGGGGAAAATCCATCAAGGAAAGGCATAATTTTATATTCTACAACTCTTAACATACCTATGGAAATGTACTGAGTTATTGATTACCGATAACTGCCCAAATCCTTATAAAACATTTAAACATTTTATCACATGAAACTCCAAGGTTTGCTTTCAAGAGTTCGATATATGACAGCATTAGCTTTCGCTACGTTGGCAGGTATCCAAACCGTTCATGCACAGCAAGAAGTTCAATACTCTCAGTATATGTTCAATATGTTGGCGGTTAATCCTGCGTATGCGGGTAGCAGAGACGTTTTGAGCATGACGGGATTATATCGTCAGCAATGGGTAGGAATTGAGGGGGCTCCCACTACTCAGTCTTTCACGATTGATATGCCTATCAAAAAAGAAAAGGTCGGTGTGGGTTTACAAGCCTATAACGATCAAATCGGTGTTTTTAAAAATACGGGTGTTTATGCTTCTTATGCTTATCGTGTGAAAGTTTCACAAAAAACAACCTTATCAATGGGTGTTCAAGGCGGTATAACAACCTTATCAGGTAATCTATTAAATGTTCAACGTACTTTGTCAGGTACTGATACTGACCCTGCTTTTGCGGGAAATATTAGTAAATGGCTTCCAAATGTTGGTGTAGGATTATACTTAAGTAATGACCGTGGATATATTGGTATATCATGTCCAAGTATTATTCAAAACCGTTTCAAAGATGGAAATGCTACTAAATCAAGTGATTCAGTAGCTCGTCAAGACCGTCATTATTTTTTGATGTTAGGTTTTGTTATTCCTCTTGGAAGTTCATTTGCCTTAAAACCCTCGATTTTAGCAAAAGCAACTCGTGATGCAGCGGCCATTGATTTCAATTTAAATTTTTGGATTAAAGACCGTATTGCTATCGGAGGATCATGGAGAACGAATAACAAAAATTTTACTTCACCTTTTGGAAATTTGAATGGAGATGCGGCGATTGGTATGTTAGAAATTCAGGCAACTGACCAATTTCGTCTGGGATACGCCTATGATTTTGCTTTAAACGGACTGAGAAGCAAACAAAGTGGTTCGCATGAAGTAATGCTCCGCTATGAATTTGGTTATCGTAAAACCAAAATACTTACTCCAAGGTATTTCTAATCACCTAATAATTGATAGTTAATAATTACCCATTTTCATCCCCGCTATTTAATAGTTTTGGATTGTTTATTGATATTTTATTTTAAAAATTGGCTATTACTAAGTGAAAATTAAAAAATAACACTGCTTAAATAATACAGTAAAACTTTCTTGAAATAATGATTAATTTGAAGAAAACTGGACTAATACTTGTGCTGGTATTGCTGGTAATTGCTAAAACTTTTTCTCAATCTTTGAAAGAGGCGGAAAATGAATTTAACAAAATGAGTTACCTTAATGCCGCCAAAATGTTCGAGCAAGTTTTACAAAGGAAACTTTCCGATTTAGAAAAACAGTCGGTTCTTCTGAAATTAGCGTATGCCTATCGCCAAATTGATGATTCACAAAACGCTGAGCGAGTTTATAGAGAATTAATCAGTGGAGGCTATCAACTTTCGGGTGATGTTTCAAAGTTGTATCTATATTATGCTCAAGCCTTAGCTTCAAATGGTAAATATAAAGACTCGCAAGAAGCCTTCGATAAATATACAAAAATAGAATCCACTGAAAAACGCAGTGGAGGGTTTCAAAAACTTTACAAAAATGTTGAGACTTTGAACAAAAATGTCACTTGCTACAAAGTAGATTATCTTTCTATTAATTCTGATAAAGCGGATTTTAGTCCGATGTATTACAAAAACGGTCTGGTTTTTAATTCAAGACGCACTGAAGGTACAGGCTTGAAGCGTATTTTCAGTTGGGACAATTCTCTTTTCTTAAATACATATTATTTAAGTGATATTAATCAATTAACAACTTCTTTGGCAGGATTAAGTAATGTAGATGCCAATAAATTAAAATCAAGAGGTACTACCGAAAGTTTTATAGGGTCGGATGGATATACTGCCCCAACTGCTAATGATACTAAAACAATTGGAACTTTCGGAGGAACAAATATCTATCAAGGATATGGTTATAGTGAAAATCCTACTACAAATCTACAGAAATTTAGTAAATCGTTAAATACCAAATATCATGAAGGATCCATGACGTTTACGAGTAATGGTAAGAAAATGATTTTTACTCGAAACAATTTCAATAATGATAAATTCAAGACTTCTTTGAATAAGATTAATAAGTTGAAAATTTATACGGGAGATGAAAAAAGTGCTGGGCAATGGAGCAATATTAAAGAAGTGCCTTTCAACTCTGACGAATATTCTACAGGACACCCTTCATTAACGAAAGATGATAAATTGATGTATTTTATTTCGGATATGCCAGGAGGTTTTGGCGGTACAGATTTATATGTTGTGGAATATAATGATGGAGCTTTCGGAACACCCATAAATTTAGGGTCTGATATCAATACCGCAGGAAATGAAATGTTCCCTTATGTAGACGAAAGGGGAAACCTTTATTTCTCATCAGACGGACACGCTGGTTTAGGGGATTTGGATATTTTTTATATTCAATTAACGGATGGTTCAAAATTAAAAGGTAAAATTGAAAATATGGGTACGCCCATTAATTCAATTAAAGATGACTTCGGTTTTATTGCGGATGGCGAGCGTAAAATAGGTTATTTATCTTCAAATCGTAAACGTGGAGGAACGGATGATGATATTTATCGTTTCACTCGTGAGTGTGATGAAAAACCTAATTGTGAAGAAATACAGGTGATTATATACGATGCAGAATCAAAAATGCCTTTGGATAATGCCGAGGTTGCTATTGTAATGGATGGTAAAACAGAAATGAAGAAAACCGATACAAACGGAACTTTCAAAATTTGTTTAGAAGAAAGAAAAGAATGTAAATTGATAGCAAGTCGTGAAGGATATATGTTAAATACGGTTAACTATAAACAAGAAGAAACAACGATTGATATTCCATTATTAAGCATTAAAGAAGTGGCGGTTGATAGTAGTGCTACGGCAATAATAGGCGGTTCTTCAACTATTGACACAAGAATAATAGACATAGGAACAAGAATATTAGGTGATGGAAATGCTAATGGTTATCAAGGAACTAATACAGGAACAGTAATCCCATGTCCTGCCACGAAAACCATTCGTGGTCGGGTGACTGCCACCAAGGAAAAACGTGCATTAAGTGGCTTAACTGTTACCTTGACAAACGAATGTGATAACTCAACGCAGAATTTTATAACGGGTGCTGATGGACGTTATCAGTTTAAAATCTGTGAAGGTTGTGATTACATAATTGAAGCCATAAAAGATAATTTTGCTTTAAAAAGAAATAAAATAAAGAAATTGAGTAAAAGTAAACGGAAAAATATCAATGCTAATTTAAGTATAGCCATACGGGGAATCTCAATTATTGAATGAATGGCGTACAGGAGAACAATACGCAGCAAATCGTTGTACAGAATTTAAATTTATACAATTGAAATAAAGTTAGGATTAATCCAACAAAAAATGCCCCAATCGAAAGGTTGGGGCATTTTTTGTTGGATTAATGTATTAAACTTCTTCCTTTAATATCCTTTAAAGGGCTATTGAAACTAAGGATATTTTCTAATAATTAACAATATTTACTTTCAAAGTAGCCTTAAATATCTCTGGCAATTTTTTTCGAAATCATCATGAATTGGCTTCCACTTCATGCGATAGATTGTGTACACAAGGAGGTACATTCTAATGAATTTTGAAAGATAAAATTGCTAGATTAATGGATAAAGATATCAAATCTACTCTCAATGAAATTCTAAGAATAAATTTTGCTTCGTATAAGTATTATTTTAGGCAATGTGGAAATGTTATAATATTATTAAATAATTGTGTAATACTTCCCTTTAATATGAGAACTATTTTTGTTAAAATTTATTATCTAACAATCAAATTCTAAACAAAATGGCAACTACAAAAAAGAGTGATGACAAATCCATGATGGATTCTAAATCAGAAACAACGAAAGGGAATTCTTCTAAATCTAATGGTTCAAGTAAATCTAGTGCTTTAAAGAGCAATGGAGATAAAAAATCTAATGGTAAGTAAAGAAGTAATTTGCCTATTTTAATTAAAGTCTTCCTTCTTAGAAGGAAGACTTTTCTATATATTTTACAGGTTGAACGCATTTAAAAATGCAATTTTGAGTTTAAAATCAATGAATAGTACAATTTTATAACTGTAATTTTGCCAGAAATAATAAATTGATGAAAATTTGAATCTGGTTTTAGGTTTATGTTAACATAAATAC
>JANXRS010000173.1 GCA_025356745.1 Arcicella sp. | reverse complement strand
TTTTAGGTTTATGTTAACATAAATACTTCATTTTTAGGTTTTATCTTAAATTGAATCTTTTTTCATTATCCAAAATAAGCTCAATTTGTATTTTTCCAAGCAGTTTTATTGTACTTTTAAATGCGTTGAACCTGATTATCTAAGGAAAAGTATTTACAAATTAAAAAAGTAGAGGTAAAAACAGAAGAATTAAATATCAATAGAAAAAGACGTTTTTCATTGTTGGTTCAAGAATTAGGTGAAGTTAGCAATGAGGATTTAAAAGTGCTTTGGGAGTGTTTTAATGAATATTTGTATGATTGCTTTTATCAATATGGCGAATATGCTTTAAATAATTTTGTGGATAGTAATTCTGATGAAAAACATGATAAATTAGTAAATGGAAGCCCATATCGAAATGTTATTGGTAAAATCAAGAATCTTAAAACACAAGAGATTTTCCAAAAATTAGTAATTTATTTTGCTCAAAAATTGAGTTCAGAAGATATTGATTATTTGGAATCCTTAGCTAATAAAACTTTGACATTTTATTCCTTGGGATTACCCAAAGATATTCATCAAGAGGTACTGATTTCACAAATTGACTGGACAATATTTGTTGATACTAATTTTCTTTATTCAGTATTAGGATTGCATAAAAATGTTGAAACAGATGCAAGTACAGAACTCTTAAAGATTGTAAAGGAATTGAGCCTCAAAGTCCAATTTAAATATCTTCCTCTTACAATACAAGAACTTAAACGAAAGAAACAAGAATTTGACGAGATAATACCAAAAATTTCTTACACTCCTTCACAGATAAAAGCATTATTAGCCTCTCACAAATTAGACTCTTTTTCTGAAATATATTATGAAAATTTATTAAAAGATGAAAATACACTTCACCCTTCTAAAATTGTAGATACTTCTGAACGAGTAATGGTTCATGCTTTTAAAATGCAAATTTATAATTCGAATTCTGAAATTATTAGTGCAGAAATTGACGAATCAGTATTAGACTATGAAAGGTTTATTAATATTAAAAATGAAGCAAGAAGTGAAATAGGATATGATCAAATATATAAACATCATAAACAAATATTACATGATGTAACGCTAAACGAAACAATTAAATATTTAAGAAGAGCTAATTCTGAAAATGCTCAAACATTTTCAGAAATAAAGTATTTCGGCTTAACGCTTGATAAATTATTGATTTCTTTTGACGAAGATATGCTTAGAAGAAAACGAGAGAAAATACCAGTTTTTTATACTCCTTCTTTGATTTTACAACGAATTCGTAAATTTATTCCAGCACCCACTGATAATTACAAAAGGGCTTTTATAACAGCAATTTCATCTTTTAACTTTTACGATAAAAATGTAAAAAGGTCTAAGGATATTCAAAAATTCGTCAGTTATTATAAATCGCATGGACTTGATGATGAGAAAACGTTACTTAATTTTTTAATGGACGATATATTTCTTGATAACTTTTTCAACGAAAATACTGATGAAGATCAATTTTTTGAATCAGAAATTAATAAAAAAATAAAAGAACTGCAAAAGATAAATGACGATAAGGAAAAAGAAGTAAAAAAACTTAAACACAAATCAGGTTTAAAAGAAAGTGAAGTGAAAATTGTAGAAAGACAAATCGAAGTAAAAGAAGTAGAAATTTCAAAACTTAAAAATGTACTCAATGAAATAAAATATGCTGCAGATATAAATAAATTAGTAGCAAATGAAGCTAATACAAAAAATGAAGTATATGAAAATGAGTTATCAGAATTAAAAGAAAAACTCAATGACATCGAAAAAGACAGAAAACTAAAAGAAGAAAATCAAATTTATAACAACAGAAAGAATGATTATATTAATGGAGAGTGGAATGAAAAAGTAAGCCAAAAATGGGGATTAAAATGGGTATTATTTGCATGGGGTATTGCAATAATATTATCATTTACATTCTTTCACATAATAGACGAGCAATCCCCCTATAAATTTATTAGACTTTATTTTTCACTAATTACATTTATAATTTCTACATCATTGTCAATATTTTTTAATAAGGAAACTGCAATTTTTTCCATTAAATATTGGTTTAAAAGACAACAATTAGAAGCTAAATATAAGAAAGATTTTGAAAAAACATTTGAGAAAGAGAATCAAAAACCTTCATAAATTAAAAAAAATTAAAAGCCGTCTCAGCCAGTCTGAAATGGTTTTTTTATGCCCAAAATACCAAAATTTCTTTTTTAAAAACCTCTAATCTGCGGAATCTACCCTTTTCACCCCACATTCCGCAGATAATGAAACGATAATCTGCGGAATCCACCCATTTCAACTCCCATTCCGCAGATTAGCCTAATGTAAAACCAAAAAAGCCGTCTCAGTCTCCTGAAACGGCTTTTTGTATTTAAAATATTTTACGCAATTACAATTGCTGAACCTTTCTCAACGTCCTGCTCAACGGTTTTATACTTGATATTCTCTTTAATTGAACCATCTCGATATTGAACCGTTACTCGCTGATTTCTATCCGCAATTTTTACCGCTTGACGTGGAACAATTTTCTCAACTGTTCTCTCACTTGGGTCGTGATAATCTTGTTCATCACCTCTTCCGCCAGCCAAACCTCCTAATAATGACGATAATGCATCGTCTTTTTGCGTTTGTAATTTCGGTTGTGGTGCTTGTTTTGCTTGTTGTTTCGGTGCTTGAGCTTCCTGAATTTCGGGCATATCAGCTTTCATCAAGAAACTTACTGTATCAATGTTGATTCTGCTTAAAAAACGCTCAAACAATTTTACAGCTTCAAATTTATAGATTAGCAAAGGGTCTTTTTGCTCGTAAGAAGCATTTTGAACGGACTGTTTTAAATCATCCATATCTCTCAAATGCTCTTTCCACTCCTGGTCAATCAGACTCAAAGCAATGGATTTTTCCATCTCTTGAATTAATTTACGACCACTCGTTTCAATTGTTTCTTGAGCATCAGCAAACATATTTGACACCATAGTTCCACTCACAATCGGCACTTGCATTCCCGTATATTTATGAGAAAGTGCTTCCTTCGCAAAACTGACAACTTTATTCATCAATCCTTTGTTTTTGGCTTGATAATGTACTTCGGCTGCATCGTATAATCGAGTGGTTCTTTGTTGGGTATTTAATTTAGGCGTTTCATCACGTGAAAATGGAGGCTGAATTCCCAAAATCTCAATACAACGCAATTCTAGTTCATCATAATTCGCATTACTTTGTACCAATTCTGAACAAACATCATACGTA
>JANXRS010000162.1 GCA_025356745.1 Arcicella sp. | reverse complement strand
GTTTCTCTTGAAGTGCTTCAAGGGCGACCTTAAACTTGAACTCAGGAGTGAATTTACGCTTGCTGTGCTTATTCATAATACCAAATTTAGCAATACTTCCGTCTTATTAAAGGGTTGTCCTAAATTTGGGGTACATTATAGGGTATCAATAACAAGAGGATAGTGGCAAGAGTTGATTTCATGTGGTCTTTGTAATTAGAGGTTAAAAATACGAATTAATCAGTCATAAAATGAATAAAACAATAAAAAGTCCCTTCAAAATGCTTTGAAAGGACTTTTTATATTCTATTATAATTAATTCAATATCAAGGCAACATTCTCTGATTTCGTTTTACTTTTCACCGTTCCCAAGATGGCTCTAACCGCCTCGGCGATGCCTTCTGGGTCAAAACCACATTCTTTATGGAGTTCAACTTGTTCGCCGTGTTCCACAATTCTATCGGGGATTCCGAGACGTTTAATATGAGTAGTATAATTATGGTCTAATATAAATTCACCCACAGCCGAACCAAATCCTCCTTGAATACAACCATCTTCCACGGTAATTACTTTATCGTATTTTTGAAAGATTTCGTGTAACATTGCTTCATCCAAAGGTTTCACAAAACGCATATCGTAATGGGCTGGATTAATGCCTTCTTTTTCAAGCATTTCACAAGCAGTTACGGCATAATTTCCGATATGTCCAAGGGTTAAAATTGCTACGTTTTCGCCATCCTTTATCTTCTTCCCTTTCCCAATTTCCATCTTTTCAAATGGTGTTTTCCAGTTAGGCATGACACCTTCTCCACGGGGATAACGTATTGATATACAGGATTTTAAGTTTTTGAACTCATCCTGGGAAACCGTAAACATAATGTCTCGCAACTCTTTTTCATTCATTGGTGCAAATACAATCATATTTGGGATACATCTCATATAAGCAATATCATAGGCTCCGTGATGTGTAGGTCCATCAGCACCGGCAAAACCTGCACGGTCTAGACAAAAAATTACGGGTAATTCTTGAATTGCTACGTCATGCACCACTTGGTCATAGGCACGTTGCATAAAGGTTGAATAAATATTACAAAAAACTGTCAAACCTTGGGTTGCCATACCTGCCGAAAACGTAACAGCATGTTGTTCAGCAATCCCTACATCAAAAGCACGGTCGGGCATAGCTTTCATCATAATATTCAGCGAAGATCCTGAAGGCATGGCGGGTGTAACTCCCATAATCTTAGCATTCTGTTCGGCTAATTCAACGATGGTATTTCCGAAAACATCCTGATATTTGGGAGGTTGTGGTGTCAAATAAACTTTTTTCTTGATTTCTCCTGTAATTTTATCAAATTTTCCAGGAGCATGCCAAAGGGTTTGGTCTTTTTCGGCAAGAGCATAACCTTTGCCTTTCGTGGTAATACAATGAAGAATTTTAGGACCTGGAATATCTTTTAAATCATTCAAAACAGTGGTTAAATATTCAATGTCATGTCCGTCAATTGGACCAAAATATCGAAGATTTAATGATTCAAATAGGTTGCTTTGTTTCAAAAAAGTAGCTTTCAACCCATTCTCAATTTTAGAAACTATATCTTGGGCAGATTTACCAAAAGTGGACATCTTACCCAACAAATTCCACACCTCATCTTTCACTCGGTTGTAGGTGTGTGAAGTAGTAATATCAATTAAATATTCCTTCAAAGCTCCTACATTTGGGTCAATTGCCATGCAATTATCATTCAGAATAATAATCATATTGTTCGGAATTGCTCCTGCATGATTCATTGCTTCGAATGCCATGCCTGCCGTCATCGAACCATCGCCAATTACGGCAATATGTTGACGGTCTTTTTCACCTTTATATTGCGAAGCCACCGACATCCCTAAAGCTGCTGAAATGGACGTTGAAGAATGACCAACACCAAAAGCATCATATTCACTTTCCTTACGTTTAGGAAAACCTGAAATTCCTCCGTACAGACGATTAGTGTTGAAATTATCTCGTCTGCTTGTTAAAATTTTGTGTCCATATGCTTGATGACCAACATCCCAGATTAATTGATCATAAGGTGTATTAAAAACATAATGCAAAGCTACCGATAACTCAACCACGCCTAAGGAAGCCCCAAAATGACCGCCAAAAACAGAAACATCATCAATAATATACTGACGAAGTTCATCACAAACTTGGAGTAATTCCGAACGGTCTCTCTTTCTTAAATCTTCTGGGGAGTTAATTTGAGCCAATAATTTGCCAGGAGTGATTTTCATGGAATGCAATTGTCGAAAAGTGTAATTAGATAACAATTAAAGATATGTAATGTTTGATATTATAGTATTTAATAATACAAATTTACGAAATTATTTTGAGGTTACCGTAAAGCAAAAACGGTCAAACATTTTAGGCTTGACCGTTTCATTGAGATTAATTTACTTGAAGAATAGAAAATAGTTTATAAATTTCATATCTTTTACATATAATTTTAAAGCATTTTAAAGATTATTTTTAGTCTCAGAAATACTTATTCAGTCTATTTTATTATTAATGATGATAATCTTTCACGTAAAATCTACTTTTGCGAAGCCTTAAATAACTTTTGCTTCTCTTCCTTCGTCAAACTTTCATAACCTGAACGAGAAATTTTATCTAAGATCTCATCCACTTCATCATCGTCTGGATATGCTCCACCTATACTTGTTTGTGTGTTTGAATATATAGATTCCTTCTGGCGATGTACCACTTTAATAATTGGCTTTTCGGTACGCTTGAAAAGATTTTGGAAGAATTCAATCGTAGCATCAATGGGCGTTCCCCAATCTCTGCCTGCTTGTAATTGTTTTACATATAAATAACCCAATAAAGCTCCTCCCATGTGTACAATTCCACCGCCAGCATTTGTGCCAATGGCTCCCGCCAACGAAACTAAGAAGAAGAAAAGAGCAATATACTTGATTTTAACGGGACCAATTAAAAATAAAAAGAAAGTATAATCAGGCATTAAAGTAGCGGCGGCAAACATAATTGCCATCACACTTCCCGATGCTCCGATAATAGTCGTGTTGATTGCTCCTTGATAATAAGGAATAAAATTGAATGCAATTAAAGCTAATGCTCCCCCAAAAATTGCTCCTAATATATAGAGATTTATTAATCTACGACTTCCTAAAAATTCTTGAATGATTGCTCCAAACCAATAAAGCATCAACATATTTGGTAACAAGTGCGAAATAGGATTAACAGCGTGAAATAACGAATAGGTCAGAATTGTCCAAGGGCGGAAAAGGAATATCCCCATTGCAGGTGTAACGCTGAAGTAGGAAAGTACTGTTTCAAAGATATTAGGTCTTTTGAAAAATACTGTTGCTGTAATCAAAAAAAATAACATGACTACATAAACCGCCACATTCAACCAAATTAGTTGAATCAAACCGTTGTTACGCTTGGCGAAAGCGTTTTTGAAGTCATCTAAAATCCCACTCATTCTTTATATATGATTTGTGCTTTGTGATTTATCATGTGTCTTTCCCACGCTGAGATATACTCCATTTAAAATACTAACCACTATTTACTAAACTACTAACGTTTCGGAGGATAAAAAGTTACGTAATAAAGGTACAAAATTTTTAATAAAAACTATTTCGTTTTGTTCCCCAAATTTTAATTAAGATAAAAGCAACAATCATACCTCCAATATGGGCAAAATGTGCAACATTATCGCCAGGCATTTTATTGAGTCCCGCATATATTTCGTACAAGGCATAGAAAGTTACAAAATATTTCGCTTTGATAGGAAACGGAAAGAACAAGAGCATTAATTCAGTATTAGGAAATAACAAACCAAAACCAGCCATAATACCAAAAACAGCTCCAGAAGCCCCAATCATGGGCGTATTTAAAACAGCTTTCAAACTTTCTTCCGCTATAAAGACGGATTCTTTAAGCGTAACGTTGCTTGTATCCTGTAATAAAGAATAAACGCTTGATGGAATACCTTCTGAATAAAATTTTGCTAATAAACTTTGAAACTTAGTTAAATCAGGATTTAATATATATGCTTCTGTAACTGCTTGTAGCGTTGAGAAATCATAATATTTTAAGCCCATATAAAGAACTCCTGCCCCAATGCCCGTAATTAGATAGAAAATTAAGAATCGTTTTTCTCCCCAAAACATTTCTAAGATGGGACCCAAGAAAAATAATCCTAACATATTACTAAAAATATGTCCAATGTTTGAATGCACAAACATATACGTTACTAATTGAGTCGGAATGAATTGTTCGGAGGTAAAATAATGCAAACCGAACAGGGAAACAATCATTCTATCATACTGAGGATTGATTGACTGAACGGCAAAAACAATTATATTAATGACAATAATTGCCTTTATAATAGGCGTTAAACTGGGTGTTTTCATGTGTAATTATTTGTGATTTAGGAAAGCGATTAATTATTTTGGTAAATTTAATCACAACTCATAACGCTTCAATCACAATTTATTCTTCGTAAGCCCAATCAATACGAGTTTTCATATCCTTAATTACTAAGCCATTGGCTTTAAAATAAGTTCTGATTTCGTCTATTTTATCGTATTGTTTAGTCTCTTTGAATTCTTTGTAAAGTGAAAGCATTCCTTTGGCAAGGGCTTCGATAGAGTTATTTTTCTCTTCCAAAATTCCCAAAATATCCTCAATAATCAGGACAAATTTCTCCTTTAAAAGGTTAAACGTTTCTTCGCCAATTTGTGCCATCTGCACTTGTCCCATGTAGAGTTGATTGATTTTTTTCAAAAGATTAAACAAACCCGCAATGGTTACGGCAGTGTTCAAATCATCATTTAATCCATCGTAACATCCTTGAATTCCTTTCTCAATTTCTACTACTTGTTTTGCATCAATTTCTACAGAATCGTCCCCCACATATTCCATGTTTTTAATAATCCTCAATCCATTAATTAATCGTTTGTAACCTTTTTGAGAGGATTTAAGGGCATCATTAGAGAAATCAAGCGTACTTCTATATTGTGATTGCAACATGAAAAACCGTACTGTCATGGGGCTATATGCCTGTTCTAACAACGGGTGAGAACCCGCAAAAAGTTCGGCAGGCAAAAAGGAATTTCCGAGTGATTTAGACATTTTTTGTCCATTTACAGTCAGCATATTCGAGTGCATCCAATAGCGAACAGGTTCACGCCCATTTGCACCTTTAGCTTGTGCAATTTCACATTCGTGATGTGGGAATTTCAAGTCCATTCCTCCTCCGTGAATATCAAAACTATCACCTAAGTATTTGGTACTCATGCAAGTACATTCTAAATGCCAACCTGGAAAACCTGGACTCCAAGGCGAATTCCAACGCATAAGATGTTCGGGAGCAGCTTTTTTCCAGAGAGCAAAATCGAGTGGACTACGCTTCTCGCCAACGCCATCTAAATCACGAGATTCAGATAATAAATCCTCCAAAATACGTCCTGAAAGTTTACCGTATTCACCACCCTGTTCGTTATATTTGGCAATATCAAAATAGACTGAACCATTTGATTCATAAGCTAATCCTTTATTAATCAGCGTAGTTGTCATTTCGATTTGCTCAACTAAATGTCCCGTTGCGGAGGGTTCAATACTTGGTGGAACAAAATTGAATTGTTCCAAAACCTTGTGAAAATCGTTGGTATAACGTTGTACAATTTCCATGGGTTCAAGTTTTTCTAACTTAGCCATTTTCCCAATTTTGTCTTCACCATCATCACCATCGCCCACCAAATGGCCAACGTCTGTAATGTTTCGGACATAGCGAACTTTGTAACCCAAGTGCGTCAAATAGCGATTCAAAACATCAAAAGTCATGAATGTACGAACATTACCTAAATGAACGTAATTATAAACGGTTGGTCCACAAACGTACATTCCCACGTGTGGGGCGTTCAAAGGCGTAAACAATTCTTTTTCTCGGCTGAGGGTATTGTATATTTTTAATGGTTGCATTTATTCAGTTATTTGATATTTTTCTTTTACAAAATTGATAAATTCTTCTACCATTTGTAGAGCTTTGTCAACTTCTTCTTTTCCTATTTCTTCATCGGGTTCATAATCAGCGGTTTGTCTTTGTTTGAACAAGTACCCCAAATATTCCCCATACTCTAAGGGTATTTCTTGTGTTTTTATGAACACTCTACCAAACTCACTATTCAGTCCTTTGTGCGTTTTGGCAACAATTCCTTTCGTTACTAAAATTCCCTTAGCTAAATAATAATACGCATAATAACATCAATTCATTGCTCCTCTATATCGTTCACATTGAGCCAAAAATTTAGCATCATCAAAGGTATCTAAGGCTAAATCAAGGCTATTTTTAATATCTTCATTCATAAACTGTTATTCCTTCATTTTTAATGAAACGATAAAAAGCCTTTGTGGCAAGTTCATATTTTTTTTGGGAAGCGGCAGACAGCGAAATCTCAATATTATTTTCAAGTGTAAGATGATACAACAATTTATAAGTATTTAATATTTCTTTACTTGTTCTCACCTCTTCATCATTCAATAACACCAAAAAATCAATGTCCGATTCTTCATTAAAATCTCCACGTGCATACGAACCGTAGAGAATTATCTTCGACAGGCGGTCACCATAATGGTTTTTCATAGTTTCCGTAAAATCTTTTATGATAAGTGCTTTATCGACCATTAGATTAATGTTTAGATTCTTCTACAAAACTAATAAAAGTATAACGGAATGAGTACATTTTCGTTCCAAAATGCGTATTTCCAAAAAGATTCAAACAAAGTTGTTTAAACCAGTTAATAAAAAGGTTCAAAAATTTTCGCTTGAACCTTTAAAATACATTCAATTTTTCTATCGTTATGCTAAACTCCTCCGCAACCATTAGGCTGGTTCATATTGAAAATAATGAAATCCTATACTTTAAGAAGCATGGATGTTTGTTAAGAAGATACCAAGTACAACAATTTTTGAACGAGAGGTTCGTGCCAATTTTACTTAGTTACTACTTAGTTACTACTTGGTTAATTTCAAAGGTAACCAAGTTAATCTTCCTCAGATTTCCTCAAAATCTCTTATCTTTACAAAAAAATAAATCCCAAACCACATGACAATTATTGAAGTCGCTGACGATAAAAAACTTCAACAAGAATTTCTTTTATTACCCGTAAAACTATACGCTCAAGATGCTAATTGGATTCGTCCGCTCGACCAAGATATTGAGCATACTTTCGACCCAAAAAAAAATAAATATTTTAAACACGGTGAGGCAATTCGTTGGATTCTAAAGAATTCAGAAGATGAAACTATCGGACGTGTAGCTGCTTTTATTAACCACGAAACTGCCAACAAAGAAGACCAACCCACAGGTGGAATGGGCTTTTTTGAGTGTGTTGAAAACGAATCA
>JANXRS010000127.1 GCA_025356745.1 Arcicella sp. | reverse complement strand
ACTGATGTTACGCAAGATTACTCTAACGTAGTTATTTGATACTGATTATCTTTGTCCATGAACAAATTATTGGACTTTTATACAGACTATTTGATTAGTAGCACATCACAAGCAAGTGCGACGGGTTTATCAAGACTTTTGGATAATACTGTCAGTCACGACAGTATCACTCGCTTTTTGAGTACCAACCATTTTGATAGTAAATCCCTTTGGACTTCTGTAAAGCCCTTAGTCCGAGAGCATGAGAACGCTAATGCTTGTTTAGTTTTTGACGATTGCATCATTGAAAAACAATATACAGACGAAAACTCGCTTATCTGTTGGCATTGGGATCATGCAAAAGGACGTAGCACCAAAGGTATCAACCTACTAAGTGCTTTCTATGTTACTCAAAAAGATGGACAAACTGAGTCTCTGCGGTTACCCATCATGTTTGAATTAATATTAAAAACGATTCTTTACTGTGTCGTCAAAAATAAAAGAGAAACACGTAAAAGTCCTGTTACTAAGAATGAATTGATGCAGACAATGATTCAGCAATGTATTCATAATCAATTGATATTCAAATATATACTTGCTGATTCATGGTTTGCATCAACGGATAATATGCACTTTATTCAGTCAAAGAAAAAGTTTTTTATCTTTGATTTACAAGATAATCGACTGGCAATATTAGCGGATAATGTGACAGAAAAACCTAATAAAAAAACTCAATGGATAAACATTAAATCCTTAGATATACCCGATAATACCCCTGTAAAGGTTTGGTTAAAAGATATGGACTTTCCCGTGCTTGTAAGCAAACAGATTTTCAAAAACGAAAATGGCAAAACTATGGGCGTACGATTTCTGGTAAGTAACGATTTGAGTCTAACCGATGAGGATTTCACTACTATCTACAAAAAAAGGTGCCACAATGGATATTGGTCAGTAGAGGAATATCACAAAAGTTTGAAACAAAATGTGGGAGTTGCCAAATCTCCTACTCGGACGGTAAATACACAAACAAATCATCTATTTTGTTCAATCTTAGCATACGTCAAACTTGAAAAATTGAAACTCAAAACAAAACTCAATCACTTTGAATTAAAGGCTAAAATTTATATTAAAGCTCTTAAAGCCGCTTACTTAGAACTAACAAATATTAAAAATCAGGTTATGCCTGCGTAACATCAGATCTTTATTAAAAACCCCTTGGGTAGAGTAAATTATACTTACTGTACTTTTAGGACAAACATATGATGGAGATATGCTGGATAATTTAAATCCAACTTGGTTCACAATGATTTTTGCTTTTCCTAATGAAGTTCCAACTCCACAAATATTTGAGATTTTAGTAATAAAATAATCTCCTGATTTTTGAGGATAAAATCTAAAAAGGTCTGATGAACTAATAGTGATTTTACTACTATCATTCAACATTGCTTCCATTGGGAAGAAACCATTAATTTGGGTATTAACATTAGCTGGTTCATCAAGGTTAATTAAGGTATTTTCTTTTGTGTTAATTATTAGAGATGGTAAGCCTTTCAAAGATATAATGCCAAAACTATTTCCTTCTAAAATTGGAGAAGACCCCACAATTCTAAAATAAAAATTATAATAACTAAAGTTTGCAGGTTGGTCTAACTCCTTGGGTAAAGAAACTTTCAAAGGGCTAATTGTTCCTTCCGTTTGTAAATCACGCCAAAGATTGTTTTGCAAATTCCGATACTGAACCTTAAACTTGTTTCCAGTATTAAATGTCCCCTGCGTGCTGTAACTCACAGATATATCCGTTCCTGCACATAAAGAACCTTCAATTTTTGAAATAGTAATACTATTTTGAGCCGTAGAGGAGAAAGCAAAGAGAGAGAGAAATGATAGAACTATTACGTAGTTTTTGAACATAGTGCGAGATAGGGAATAATTATTAAATTGTGGTTTCAATGTATAAGAAGTTGATGGGTATGATATCTTTATTTTCCACTCATTTCAATCATTGCAAATTTATATATTTTTAAAATTTAAAGTGGAATGTTGAGGAAAAATATTTTACAAGTGCTTAATTTTCTACTAATTACACTTCTTTAGTTAATTTTCTTTTCTAATCCCTTAAAGAAATCATACATCGGATTTACGTCAAATCTAATGAACTTTTGCCATAATTTTATTGCCTTTGTTATCAACTGACTTTCAATCAAAAAGCCATCGTGACCATATAATGAATCCAACGATTGAAAAGTGGAATCTAGAATATGTTTTGCCAAAAATGCTTGCTCATTTATCGGAAACAAAGCATCTGACTTAATGCCCATCACCAAAGTTCTTGATTTTATTTGTGATAATGCCTGAACTGCACCGCCTCGCCCACGCCCTACATCCTGCGAATCCATTACCTGTGAAAGTACATAATACGAAAAAGCATTAAATCGTTGTGCCAATTTTTCACCTTGATAACGCTGATAAGTTACCGCTCTGTGCGACTTCCCTAGAGGCTCGTCTTTGCGAGCTTGTGTAACGTTGTAGGTTTCGTAATTACGATATGAAATCAACGCCGTTGCCCTTGCCGCACTCATGCCTCGAAGCCCTGCTTGTGGGTTACTTTCCACCCAAGTTGGATCAACTTCAATTGACATTCTTTGTGATTCATTAAAGGCAATTCCCCAAGGAGAATGTTGAGCATTCGTAGCGATAAGTATCAAATTTTCAATCAAATCTGGCTGAGAAATTGCCCATTCAACGCACTGTTGCCCACCCAAAGACCCACCAATGCAAGTATTGATTTGATAGATTCCAAGATGTTCACGCAAAATATCGAAAGAATTAACAATATCTCGGATCGTAATTAAAGGAAAATTATGGTAGTAAGATTTTCCTGTTTCGGGGTTAATCGAAAGTGGACCCGTGCTGCCATAATGCGAACCCAAAACGTTTACGCAAATGATAAAATGTTTATCAGGGTCGAATAATTTTCCACGACCAATCAATCCTTGCCACCAATCTTCAGCATCCTGCGAACCCGTGAAAGCATGGCATACCCACACGACATTTGAACAGTTTGCGTTGATTGTTCCCAATGCCTGATATGCCAATTCAAGTTCGGGCAAAATGGATCCTGCTTCTAATTGGAAGGGTTTACTATATCTAAATGTTGTTGTATTCAATTTTTTAACTTTAAAGTCTGCAATGAGTGGTAAAAGTTTATTAAGCAATGTTTCAACTACTAATACAATAATCAGTACTTAAGGATATTAAAATATCTTCGCAAATATTCACTAAATCACTCAATTACATTTTTCTCAATAACGCTTCCCAGAGCAATTTCCATGTGTCTCAAATGATGTTTTGTATGCCAAACCGTCATGTCAATTGCTTGGGGAAGCGTAACATTTATTTGTCTAAATGGATGATAATACGTGCGATTATACTCACTTTCTGGAATGTTTGAGCATACATAAGCATAACGTTTATGCGTGCTTTCAATCATCTGTAAAGAATCTTCAATTGGTGCTTTTTCAGAATCTGGCAAAGCTGAAAGAGCATTCACATTTCCAAAAACACCATGAGGATTTTCTTCCGTCAAAGCCTGTTTAATCCTTATAAAATGCCAGAGGTGTGTGTCCGCTACGTGATGTACTATTTGGCGAACCGTCCAACTGCCTTCACGATAGGTTTTTGCTAAATCTTCTTCCGACAGATGTTGCGTTAATTCTTTATATTTCAAGGAATAGGCTAATAATTCAGCTATATTTTGCTGAATCTCTTCGGATGAATAATGGTTTTTAGCTACCCATTTTCCAATGGGATACTGGATTTGTTCGATGGTCATGCGATAATTATTTTACCTGAAAATTGAATATTGAGCGTTGCCTATTGAGCATTAAAAATCTCAATATACCCAATGTTCAAGTAATTTTTTGAATATTGAATAACATAAAATACCTTAAACCTGACGAATAATTAACAGTAAATACAGACTGGAATTGAATCGTAATTGGTTTATATTTCCAACTAGTTAGTTATCAGTAACGATTTTTTTCGTTCACTGACTACTAACTAAAAATGGTAGGAATTAGCACCTTGCCTTTACGGTTTGGTAGGTTGCCAGAAGTTCATTGAGCCTATTCTCTCCCTTCTTCTTTATAAATCAATTAACTGCGTGAGAAGAATCTCTCGGAGAAAAAACTGATTTGATACTGCAAAGTAAATCTTGTAAAATGGAAAATGCAAATTTTCTTTTTAATAGCTAACGATGATTGACAATATTCAAAGTATAATGAATACTTTTATTTTCCTCCAAAATGATAGCCTACGCCCAACCAAGCCCTAAATTGTCCTGCTGCACCATCATACTGAACGTAGGGACTTAGCTCAAAATTGATACTCACTTTGGAAGCTTTTTCAAATGGATACGCACGAACACCAAAACTACCAAAATAGCCATTAACCAATTTTCTACTATCAACAATTGCCCCAACAAGTCCAAGATTTACCCCCCCACCTGCATAAAAATTAGCGTTGCGAGTATAAGCTAAGTTAACCATTAAAGCTGGTTCAGTATTTAAAGAAGAAATAAAAGAATTCATCTGTAAACGAAAATCCATCCAGACTACTTTTGTGGGATTAGTGGAAATTGACAATTGCTGTGCATTACCGAAAGGATAATAACTAACTGACTGTGCATCAATATTTTGAACAATTGCAAAGGTGAAAATTAAGAAAATAATCTTGCGAAAATAATTCATACAAATTCAAGGTTTATAAAATCAAAAAAATAATTTAGCGAAATTATCAATAAATCTTCAATCTTCAACGGAAATCCCGAATCATTAAAAAGCCATTTTATTCAATCCTGCTTGAGTTTTGTTGCCAATGGAGTTTTTAATATTCATATTTTTTATAGAAAAACATAGCCGAACATTTAAAGAACCTGTAATTAACTGATTATCAGCATATAGCATCATGATATTTTATCATAAAACTAATTTATACCAATTTGAGGATAGAAATAATAAAAATAAACTATTTTTACCTCAATATTTCCAACTTTCAAAATCTCCATGAAAATATACAAAACAACCTCAGGAATCATCATTGAAGCCTATGAAAAATTTTATCGTTCTGATGCTAAAAATTGGGATTCATTTATTAATCAAGATAACCTGTATGACTTTTTAACTACTGAAATTAGTTCACTTAACGAAATTTTGTGGAATTATGAAGGTATTCTTGCCCCTATTTCAACACAAGAAATTTGGGCCTCGGGCGTAACCTATATGCGTAGTCGTGAAGCAAGAATGGACGAGTCGAAAGAATCGGGTGGAGCAGATTTTTATGCAAAAGTTTATGAGGCAGAACGACCAGAATTGTTCTTTAAATCAACTGCCACTCGTTGCGTAGGTACGGGTGAAAAAGTGCGAATCCGTAAAGATTCAAAATGGAATGTTCCAGAACCAGAATTAACTTTATTTATCACTTCAAGTGGCAAAATTGTAGGTTATACCATTGGTAATGATATGTCCTCAAGGGATATTGAGGGCGAAAATCCTCTGTATTTGCCCCAAGCCAAAAGTTATGACAAAGCTGCCGCCATTGGACCTTGTTTGTACGTTCCAAAAGAGGTGATTAATCCTGACACCATGATTTCTATTGAGATAATTAGAAACGAAAGGGTGATGTTTGAAGGCACTATTTCTATCAATAGAATTAAAAGAAAATTGACGGATTTAGCTCATTATTTATTCAGAGAAATGTCGTTTCCAAACGGGGCTTATTTGATGACGGGGACGGGAATCGTGCCTGATAACAACTTTACTTTATTGAGTGGCGATGTCGTGAATATTACGATTGAAGGAATTGGAGTTTTAAGTAATGAGGTAGAGTAACTACTCAGAACTATTCTGAAATCAGAAAGGAGAATTTAGAAATGTAAAATTACATTTCTAAATTCTCCTTTCTGATTTATTTTATAATACTAAAACATTCCTTTCAAACTTCCCCAGAGTGCTTTTTTCTTAGGAATATCATTTTGAATATCCGATAGTGAATCAGAATAAATAAACTTAATTCCTTCTTTTTCAAGAATTTTATAAGGATTTAAAGATACATTAAGACTTAACTCTGACAAATTGACTCCAAACGTAATCACTTGTTTTACAGAATTTTGTACAAAAATTTGACTTAAATCTATGTCCTGACTTTTAACTAATTCAATAATATCGACTGATGATAAATCTAATTTTACTGCTCCCAAGATTTTTCCTAAAAGTTCGATATCGACTGAATTTAGACTGTTTACTAAGATGATTACTTTTTGTGTAGGTTGGTAATATCGAACGGTCGGTATTGTTGTCTGATTATGTATCTCTGTGTTTTGCACAGGTAACTCCGCTACAAATTCGTCCTTCAATAAGTAAATACTTTCTCCTACAAAAAGTTGTTGTAAAGCAATTGTATTTTTTTCTATGTACATAATAATCTATACTTTATAAGTTATTGAATGTTGTATTGATGACTTCTAACTCAACATTTCAATAAAAAACGCTCCAAAAATGCCAAACAATGTTCAGCCTCCTCAACCATACCCATGTGGGCAACATTATCTAAAATTGAGGAAGAAAAAAACTTCGGCATCATAATCTGAGATTTAGAATCGGCGGGCGAAACACTCTTATCTTGTTCCCCAATAATAAACATTACTGGACAACGCAAAGCCTTTAAAACCGAGCGTCTATCTGGACGATCACGAATGGCTTGCATAGCTGCAATTAGTGCTTCTGGAGGAAATTCTGAAGCATTTTCAATATGTTTTGCAATAATAAAAGCATGCAGTTTTACGAATTCTTCGGCGTATAAAGTAGGCGTTGAAGCACGTACAAAAACGACTGAACCGCTCTTTTTTATAGACTCAATAATCTTGTTTCTCGCCTCTTTTTTTTCCTCCGAATCAGCAAAAGAAGTAGAATGAAAAAGTCCAAATCCTGACAACATTTGAGGATTTTTTTCGGCAAAAGCTAAGGCAATATATCCACCCATTGAATGCCCAATAACAGCACATTTTTCAACTCCTTGTGCTACGATTGTCTCATGGACAAAATCAGCATAATCTTCAATCGTTTTCAGATGGCTCAATCTGGCATATTCGGGTAGAATAACGGTATATTCTTTTGCTAAAACGGTAGCATAATCATTCCATATCGTGGAATCTTCGCCAAATCCGTGTAATAAAACTACGACTTTTTTCATAATGTTGAGGGAGAATTGTTGAATTTTGAATTTAATATTTGCCCAACTTCTAAGGCTTTGTTTTTGACAAACGTAGCATTTTCGCCTACAAAAAGCATATCTACGGTTGAAAACCAATGCGAAAGCCAATGCTCAAAACGCTCCGTTGTGAGTCCATGCTTTTTATGTGCCTCAGCGTGTGTCCACATCATCCCGCCTACGTAACTACCTGTTTGAAACAACCAATTTTCCCAAAAATTAACTGCACTAGTCAGATGTTTATTCCACTCATCTTCGGGCATTTCAAAGATGGTCGTTAGAATTGGATCTTTGTGAACGTTTTCGTAGAAAGTTCTTACTAAGTTTTCTATGTCTGTTCTGTTATTTATGTCTTGCATGTGCTTTATTTTTCAAATAATATCCCCCCAAACAAATCAACATTCCTCCAAAGAAAATCATTCCTAAATCTTGATTATAATAAACAATTGCCACCATGCAAACCATTGATAAAACGAAAGCAATAATTGGGGAAAGAGGATAAAAAGGCACCTTAAAAGGACGTTCAAGGTTAGGTTCTTTTTTCCGTAAAACAATTAAACTCAACATACTAATTCCGTACATTATTACTGCCCCTAAAACCGAAAGAATAATAATTTGTGAAGTTGTTCCCGTAAAAATTGCCATGAATCCCACAAGTCCTCCCACAATCAAAGCCCAGTGTGGCGTTTGGAATTTTTTATTTACAACACTCAAAAAATCAGGCAGATAGCCCGCTCGTGCCAGTGCATAAATCTGTCGAGAATAACTAATTGTGTTGCAATGAAAGGAGGCAATCAGTCCAAAAAGCCCAATACTGGCGAAGAGTTTTGCCAAATAACTATGCTTACCCAAGGCCATTGAAAGCGTTTCTGGAAGAGGATAATCAATATTACTCAATTTCCGCCAATCGCCCACGCCAGCACTCAAAATCATGACTCCCAAAGCCAAAATGACCAAAGTAATAATACCCGAAATATAGGCTTTTGGAATGGTAATTTTAGAATTTTTAACTTCCTCGGCAACCATTGCCACGCCTTCAATTGCCACAAAAAACCATATAGCAAAAGGGATTCCTGCAAAGATTCCATCAATTGTTAACTTAGGAGGATTGTGAGCCATAAAATTTTCAGTTTTGAAATAAGGAAAAATAACAACCATAAAAATTACCAATTCCAAAACTGATAGAATTGTTACTACTAATGAAAAGCGTGCAGATTCTTTAATGCCTAAAATATTGATGGCAATAAAGACAACATAAACACTAATTGCCACAGGAATTTCTAAAATATCACGATTTAAAAAATGAACGTAGCTCCCCAAAGCATAAGCAATTGCAGGCGGAGCAAGCAGGAAATCAACTAATGTAGCAAATCCAGCAATAAAACCACCGACCAAACCGAACGCACGATTGGCGTATTCAAAAGCTCCTCCCGCATCGGGAATGGCTGCCGTTAATTCGGTGTAAGAAAAAATAAAAGTAACGTACATGACGGTTACAAGCAAGGTCGAAATCAAAAAACCAATTGTCCCCGAAGTTGCCCAACCAAAATATTCACCCGAAATTACTAACCCCACAGCGATTGACCAGAGTTGATAAGTATTGATTACTTTTTTGAGTTGGGTCATATCCTTGGCTGTTGGTCTTCAACTATCGGCTGTCGGCAATGTGTGTTTAGCTGCTGAATGCCGATAGCCAATAGCCACAACAAATATAAACGTTCAACATTTTTTAGCCAAGAATTTGCAGATTAATATTATCCGCAATAGCTTTGATACATTGGGCGTTTTAAAAGTCTAAACTTTCATCAACATATCGAACTAACCATTACCACTTACAAAAATGACGAACATTGACTGGTTGGTTTTAATACTTACTTTGGGGGGAATTGTGGGTTTCGGCTTCTGGAAAGGGCGGGTTTCCAAACAAAATATTGAGGGATTTCTTCTGGCAGACCGACAAATGCCTTGGTATCACGTTACGCTTTCGGTGATGGCTACCCAAGCGAGTGCCATTACATTTTTATCTGCTCCTGGACAGGCATACACAGACGGAATGCGGTTCGTCCAGTTCTATTTTGGGCTTCCTTTGGCCATGATTGTGCTTTCCATTACGTTCGTTCCGATGTTCAATAAAATGAAAATATTTACGGCGTATGAATTTTTGGAAGGACGCTTCGACTTGAAAACCAGAACGTTAACTTCTTTTCTCTTCTTAATTCCACGAGCATTATCCACAGGCGTAACTATCGCCGCCCCTTCCATTATTCTCTCAGCAATCTTAGGATGGAATCTTTATTGGACAAATATTCTCACGGGTACAATCGTGACGGCTTATTGTGTATTTGGGGGTTCAAAAACCATTTCTTACACCCAATTACAACAGATGTTTGTGGCATTGTTCGGAATGTTTTTGGCGGGATATATGGTCGTGCATTTACTGCCGACTGACATGGGGTTTGTAGATACGTTGAAAGTAGCAGGAAAAATGGGTAAATTAAATGTAATTGATTGGAAATTTGACCTAAATAATCGTTATAATGTATGGTCTGGATTGATTGGTGGTTTCTTTTTACAACTCTCTTATTTTGGAACCGACCAGTCGCAAGTGGGAAGGTACCTTTCAGGCGAATCGGTGGGGGAAAGTCGTTTAGGATTGCTGATGAATGGTATGCTAAAAATCCCAATGCAGTTTTTGATTTTGTTGGTTGGCATATTAGTTTTTGTATTCTATCAATTCCACGAAGCACCCTTGCTTTTTAATAAAACAGAATTACAGAAAGTAGAGCAAACTATTGAATATCAAGAAATTACAAAGAAAAATAAGCTATTATTTATCCAGAAAAAAGAAGCTGTTGAAGGTCTTTCTATTGCTTTGAAATCGCAAAATGAAACATCAATAAATGCTCAAAAAATCAAGGTTGAAGAGGCTGATAAGCAAGCGAATATACTACGAAATCAAGTTAAAGATTTAATCAAAAAAGCTGACAAAGATGCCGACGTGAAGGATACAAATTATATATTTTTATC
Source organism: Arcicella sp. (assembly GCA_025356745.1). Classification (GTDB taxonomy): domain Bacteria; phylum Bacteroidota; class Bacteroidia; order Cytophagales; family Spirosomataceae; genus Arcicella. The sequence goes on along the minus strand of JANXRS010000127.1, from coordinate 8,623 downwards.
CTTCGTTACCAAGTATTTACCACAAGGTTTAGTGGGATTATTAATTGCCGTAATTCTTTTGGCTTCAATGGGTTCTATGGCTTCGGCTTTTAGTTCTTTGACATCCTCCACGATTGTGGATATTTACCAACGAATTCTGCATCCAGTTGATACGGAAAAACATTACCTAAATGCCTCAAAAATTTCGACTTTATGTTGGGGAATATTCTGTATTATTGTAGCCCAGTTTACAGCAAATATTGGCAGTTTAATTGAAGCCGTGAACATCTTAGGTTCATGGTTTTACGGAACAATTTTGGGCGTATTTTTAGTCGCTTTTTACTTTAAATCTATCAAAAGCAATGCTGTTTTTTACGCCGCAATTTTGGCAGAAATCGTAGTGATTTATACATGGTGGATAGATTTAACGGCTTTTTTGTGGCTGAATTTGATTGGCTGTGTATTGGTAGTTGGGTTTTCTTCGATACTGAATTTGCTTTTCAGAAAAGATGTAAAGTAAACGCTACTTCTCAGTCAAATCTTTATTAATCACCTGACTAACAGTTGTTTGCGTTTTATTTTCTGGTGAAAATAAATAATTAAAACTTTTCGTGTAAAGAATACTTGCTCCCCCAGCCGTAAAAGTTTGACTATTATTTAAAGTCCCACCATTCAAAGTAGTTTGCAAGTTTCTATTATAGGTTTTAAAACGAAGTGCCCCATCCCGAGTAATAAACCATTCTAATGCCCAGTCGCCAATAAGTGATTGGGCATTTGTTTGATTGGTTAATGTGGTAAATCCACCACTTCGAGTAAGGCGAAAACGGTCATTAAAATTATAAGAAAGTCTCAATTGAAGATTATTGATTAAATCTTGATTCAATGCCGTTCCGTTTACCGAGAAATCCACATTCAGATTTGGGTCAATCTGAGAAAAAACATTGCTAATTTGGTTAGAAAGCAATTCTGAAAGACTACTGACCAAATTAATAGAAGCAAAAGCACCTGCATTTTGAGGCAGCATCGCATTTAATAAAAGCACATTACTCACCTGCCGATTAAGTTCTTGTTCGTCCGTTCTAATACGATTTTCAAAGGCCGTTACGCCCGAATTAAATTCTGGATTCTGCGGATAATCTCGCATTTTCATATCAAAAGTAACGGTCGGCTGTAAGAGTCTATCCTTCAAATGTATGGTCACATCAACGGGGTAACGGCGAGTAAATTGAGCATCATTTCTTAGAAGACTTCCCTTTCCGACTGAATCAATTACCGATCCTAGATAACTCAAATTTTGGGTATAAACCGCCTTAATATCCACAACAGCTTCATAAGGATTACCTGTCCAAGAAATCTTACTGCCACGGGTGATGTTGAACTTTTTATTAAGTATATTTTGGAAGGTAAATGTATAATCTCCCCGCTCAATATTATAATCACCCGTCATATCAAAACCGCCTCTAGTATCTACTTTAAAATTAATTTTCCCTGAACCATTCGCTCGCATAATATCACCTGTTTGCTTATCAAATTGCACTTCTCCGTAAGCATCTGGCGTAAGTTCAAAGTTCAAATCCATTTTTATTCCACTCGTATTTACGTTTGAAACCAACTGTTTTTTATTAACAGAATCTCTTTTAATAATAGCACTCACAAATTCTATATCTTCCTGACCACCAGCATCTTGTACTTTATCTAGCGGAATATATAAGCGACTCCCTCTATCCGTTTTAAGGTCAGTATTTATCGTTAAATTATCAAAACTTCCGCCTAATTTTAAAGTTCCCGTTGCATATCCAATTCCGTAATACATATCGTTATCTCGGCGAGTTGTATTCAAAATTTTAAAGCGAGTCATATCAGCAGCTAATTGGACGTTAAATGAATTGTATCCATCATAAAAAATGCTTCCTTTCAAGGTTCCTTTATTGCCTTCGTCATCGGTTAAACGCAAAGATTTTGCTCGGATTTCATCGGGTTCAAAAGTAATTTTATCTTCAAAATTCAAGACTGATTTCAAATAATCCAAGAAAAGCGTTCCTTTTTTAATATCAATTATTCCTTTGATAATTGGGTGCGAAACTTTACCCGAAATATTCAAAGTTCCATCCGCTGTTCCTCCTAATCTTGAAAAGATTCCCTTCACAAAAGGCTGTAAAATCTGCAAATCTGTTTGGCTTAATGTAGCCAATAAATCCAAAGAATTTTCAGCATTTTTGGGGTCATAAACACCTTTAACTTCAAGAATTTTGGTGTTTAAACGTTCCAATGAATAATCTAAATTTAGCCGTTGTTTTTCATTGTCAAAAACAGCATTTCCCGTAATATTCCCAATTAAAAAATCATCCAACATCAAGCCCTCAATTTGTAAATTACTCTCAGCATTGATATTTTTATAGATATTTTTCAAATCAACTTCACCATTTACTAAGCCCTTTAAATTAACAGATATGAGGGGGGCAAGCGTTTCTAATTTAAAGTTTTTTGCTTTAAACTTTAACGGTTGCAATGAATCCTGAGAAATAAGTCCATCCAACGCAATAAACTGATCTAAATTATTAATAACTAAATCCTTGGATCTTAATTCACTTCCAATAATTGTCAATAAATTATCAGGGTTTATATTCCAATTTTGCTCAAGAAGATGAAATCTTGACTTCTTAAATTGCAATTCTAAACCATCTTCAATGAAGCGTAAAGTACCGTTTAAATTGGCTTGATTGGTCGTTCCACTTTGCTTTAAACCACTTGTAAAAGCGATTCTGTCTTTTTCCCAAGAAGCCTCTACTTCAAGGTTTTCAGTTGGACTAAGAACATTAATTTTTTGGTTTTCAGAGTTCAAAATCAAAGAAGCTAAAACTTCTGGGTTGTTATAAAACTTAGACGTATTTAGGTCAATTTCTGATTTAAAGAATCGATATTTATCATTTAATAAAAGCGTATCAATTCTGGAATTTAATGAGAATGTTGAGGTATTTCCTATACCAAAATTTCCCTCAATTAAGGTCTTTTTTGAAATGTGTCCTTCAGGATAGACAAAAGCCAAAATTGGGTCAATATTTTTTAAGTAAAACTGATAATCAATCTTATAAGGTTGCGGAATAATAGCAGATTTTGTGGCATAATATGCTTGACGGGTAGCTTCATCACCCGTAAAGTAAATTTTATATTCCTCTACTAAAACCTTCAAATCTTTAAGGGCTTGCGAGGGATTAAATTGTCCTGTAAAATTGAGATTTACCAAGTCAGAAAGTACCGCCAAACGACGAGTATTATTACTGAGTTGAGAAATAACTTGCAGAGAATCAAGCACTAAGTTCTTTTTATCAAGGGTTAAATAGAAGTTTAAAAAATTAGCTCTACCCACTAAATCATCCAATTTCAGTCCTCTTGATTGTACATCCATAATGGTAGAAATACGAATATCTTGTCTGGTAAAATTGAGATTTTTTAAGTTTGCTTTTGCAAGTTTACCCAATAAATCTACTTGATCTTTACCTTCTCGCAAATCTACTTTCCCGAACAAATCAAACGTTAAATTGGTATCTTTTACTGCTATTCTTCCATCAAAAAGCTCCTTGGAAAGTTTACCGTCAATTCGTATATTTTTGTAATTGTATTTATTATAAGTAAACTGATTAACCGTTCCATCAAAGTCCAAAACAGCACTTTTGATTGATAACCCTTGCCCTTTTACCTTGCCCGAAAGCGTTAAATCTCCAAAAGATTCTGCATCTTCCAAAATTTTACTCAACTTAAAATTATCTAATTTTAAGGAACCGTCATACGAAGAGTTGGCAGAATTTGCCTTTAAAACCATTGCTAAATCCACATCAACTTTCCCCAATTCTGACTCTATCAAACCTGTAGTTTTGAAGTTAGAAGTTGTCCCATTAAAAGTACCATCAAACATGACATGACCGAATTTTTCCAAGGATTTTGCTACATCTTTTCCGATATATTTCTCTAAATCATACACTTCTACGTAAGATTTACGCATTTTCAAATCCATCAAAGTTTGTGAAATACTGGGCAATCCTTTGAAAGTAAAATCACCTTTTAGCTTAGATTTCTTCCCAAAATATAAATCAAAATTCTGAAGTTTAAAGTCATTTACCGTTCCGTCAAATTTCCCGTTGAGATAATAAATATCCTTGTATTGGTACATATCATTAACAAAGCGGGCAATATCATTCGTAAAAACTACCGACGAATCAAAATCCGCTTGCATTCTAACTCTTGAATTCCAATATTTGAAATCCTTCTGACTATTGAACGACATCTTTATTTTATTACGAATAACGGTATTATTCACTCGCAATAATAAATCATCAAAGCGCATTTGTGTGTCAGAAATCAAGAAATTAGTTTTCAGGGTTTTAATCTTAAAATCTGAGGCTTTGTCATACGCTCGAAGAATAGCCCGGAAGGAAATAGTATCTCGGATTAACGTAAAATCGTTAAGATGGGCGTTGAGTTCGTCCAGTTTAAAATGGTAATGGTCGAACGATTTTGAATCGTTCATCGGCTTCTCTGTCTCATCGTCCATAACCAAAATTCCATCCACAATGTCGGCTTCGGTAATGATAAAAGGTATTGGTTTTGAATCGACGGGTTTAGGCGTTGGAGAAGCTAATAATTTGTTAATTCTGCGGATAAATTCATCAATATTTACATCTCCTTTTTTGTCAGTAACAATCCTAATAATAGGATGATAGAGACGAACATAATCCAATTGAGTTTTCGTAGAATCTCCTTTAAATCCCAATGACGGAATAGTCAAATTTAGAAATCTTCCTACGTCCAAATTCACATCCAACTTCTCAATATTAAGCATTTGCGTGCCTTGATAATCTCTCACACGCACACCTTCGAGGGTTGCTTCATCAAAAAATCGTAAAGTTACTTTATCAATCTCAATAGGATAACCTAATTTCTCAGAGATTTTTGGAGCATAATATTGGGCTAAACGAGTCTGTACGTATGAATTACGACCAAAAAACACCAACAAAACAGCAAACAAAAGTAGTCCTACTATTGAATAAAGGACAAGTTTTGTGAGTATTTTAGAGATTTTTAGTAACATATATAATTATCTTTGCACCATGACCATTTTAGCAATCGAATCTTCTTGTGATGACAGCTCGGCAGCTGTTATTATCAACGGCAAAATCTGTTCCAACATTGTGGCAAGCCAAGCAATTCACACCAAATGGGGTGGCGTTGTCCCTGAATTGGCGAGTCGAGCCCACCAGCAATATATTGTTCCAGTCGTAGCTGAAGCTCTTGAAAAAGCAAATATAACCAAAAACGACTTAAACGCCATTGCTTTTACTCGTGGCCCTGGACTTTTAGGTTCACTTTTAGTTGGTGCCTCTTTCGCAAAAGCTCTTGCAATGGGTTTGAACGTTCCTTTAATTGACGTAAATCACATGCAAGCCCATGTTTTGGCACATTTTATTGATGAACCAACACCCAATTTCCCTTTCCTTTGTCTGACCGTGAGTGGTGGACATACGCAAATTGTGATGATACGCTCGCCTCTAAACATGGAAATTATTGGCGAGACTCAAGATGATGCTGTTGGAGAGGCTTTCGATAAGGCTGCAAAACTCTTAGGATTACCTTATCCGGGAGGACCTTTAATTGATAAATACGCCAAAGACGGGAATCCAAATCGCTTTGAATTTCCAATGGTCGAAATGAAAGGATTGAACTATTCTTTCTCTGGAATCAAGACTGCTTTCTTATATTTTTTGCAGAAAGAAACGAAGAAAAATACAAATTTCGTAGAAGAAAACTTAGCCGATATTTGTGCTTCTATACAAAATATTTTAATAAAAATTCTCTTACAAAAACTCAGAAAAGCCTCAAGAGAATATAAAATTAAGGAAATAGCCATTGCAGGCGGAGTTTCTGCTAATTCTGGATTACGTTCTGAACTACAGAAATTAGGTGAAATTGAAAATTGGAACGTTTATATTCCTGCTTTTCAATATTGCACCGATAATGCGGCTATGATTGCCATGGCTGCTCACTTCAAAGCTGAACAAGGAGAGTTTTGTTCGCAAGAAGTAAGTCCTTTACCAAGGATGGAATGGTGATACCGTTTGATAATATTTTAGCATAAAAACATCTATTTCATTGAATTAAATCATTAAATTTCATGTTTTTTTCATAACTTTATTACTTGTCTTAAATATTTCCTTGTTGATTTGTCTTGATTAACCACATTTTAGAAACTAAAAATGGAACATCTTTAACAACTCATAACTCACAATACATTGACACTAATTAAATCTATTTCTGGCATCAGAGGCACAATTGGAGGTAAAGTTGGCGAAGGTCTAACCCCACTTGATGTAGTGAAATTTGCCGCCGCTTATGGTACTTGGCTGAAACGTAAAAAGCCAGAAAATCAACTCATTATCCTTGGTCGAGATGCTCGACTTTCGGGTGATATGGTTTCTAAATTAGTATCGGGGACGCTCCAAAGTTTAGGCTTTAACGTCATTGATTTGGGACTTTCAACCACACCAACCGTTGAAGTTGCCGTTCCCGCTGAAAAAGCGGCGGGTGGCATAATTATTACCGCAAGTCATAATCCAATTCAATGGAATGCTCTCAAATTATTGAATGATAAAGGAGAATTTATTTCTGAGCAAGATGGTGAAGATATGCTCAAAATTGCTGAAAATGAAGACTTTGACTTTGTTGATGTTAAGAAATTAGGTTCCTATAAGACAGACGATACTTGGCTTCAGAAACATATCGACATGATTTTGAAATTGCCTTTAGTGGATGTTGAAGCTATCAAAAATCGCAATTTTAAGGTCATCGTTGATGCAGTAAATTCAACAGGTGGTATTGCCGTTCCAATGATTTTGGAGGCTTTGGGAGTTACGCAAATTACAAAATTGCATTGCGAACCCACAGGATACTTTGCTCATAATCCAGAACCACTTCCAGAAAATCTTACAGACATTACTAAAGCCATCCAAAAAGAAAAATTTGATTTAGGAATTGTAGTAGATCCAGACGTGGACAGACTTTGCTTTATGTGTGATGATGGTTCTCCGTTCGGTGAAGAATATACACTTGTAGCAGTAGCTGATTATGTTTTACAAAACCAAAAAGGTAATTCTGTTTCTAATCTTTCTTCAACCCGTGCCTTGCGTGATGTGACAGAAAAAGCAGGTAGAAAATATTATGCTTCTGCCGTAGGCGAAGTGAATGTGGTATCATTAATGAAATCGTCAAATGCAGTAATTGGTGGTGAAGGTAATGGAGGCATTATTTATCCAGAATTACACTACGGACGTGATGCTTTGGTGGGCATTGCCTTATTTCTTACACACTTAGCCAATTATGGCAAGAAGATATCAGCACTCAGAAAAGGATATCCAGAATATTATATTTCAAAAAATAAGATAGAATTAACTGCTGATATTGACGTTGATGCCGTGTTGGAAGCCATGAAAAAGAAGTATTCCAAAAACCCAATCAATGCTATTGATGGTGTGAAAATTGAGTTTGATAAGGAATGGGTACATCTTCGAAAATCAAATACCGAACCTATTATTAGGATATATTCAGAGTCTGATTCAATCAATAAAGCTGATGCTTTGGCAAAGAAATTGATGAATGATATGAAAGAGTTTGTGGCTGGGAATTAATACTGTTAATATATTTTTGATAATTCACTGAAATAATATTTTAAGTTTATAATAATTATAGATTAAGTGTGAATCCTACTTATTTTTAAAAAGCCATGGTTATTAAAAAGTTTTTGCTTTTCAATAACCATGGCTTTTTGCTTTTTTCAAAAATAAACTTTAAAATATTAACTCGCCATTATTCCACGATTTGAATTTTTATCATCCTCTCCAACCATAGCATCATCATCTTCGACTACCTCAGCATCTTGTATATCATCATCGTCTAAGTCCTCTTCATCCTTTAAGTCATCATCTTCTAAGTCCTCTTTGTCATCCACACCACTATTTTTAGGAGCCATAAAACTATCATAAGTAGATTCTTCCGTTCTTGGCTTTGATTGTTGATTTAATAAATCACCCGAGTTAAACTGATTAATTTGCTCTTTTTCGTATGCTTCCATATTTTTAGAATTTAAATTATTGATTGATCTATACTTATTTATTTGTTCAAAAATTTTATTTCTTTACACAATTAGGTACTTCTTTACCTTTTTTTGTTTTCAGCCCTTCTTTTTGATAACCATCCCAACAAGGATCTTTCTCTCCCTTAGGAGATGATTTTTTAGGAACGTCTTTTGTTGAAGTTTTCAGTTTTAAATTTAATTAGTAAATAAATTAAGAAATTCAGTTTGGTAGCATTATTATTTTTCTAATAAAACGGGGTACAGACTCGAATACCATTTCGTTGGTCATAGTCAGAAGGTTGGAAAACTACTATGTCTCTGATGCCGTTGCGCCAACCTAACAAATCAGAAAATAAGCTACCAATCAGAATTTCATTTCTTTGACAGGTTCAACGCATTTAAAAGTACAATAAAACTGCTTGGAAAAATACAAATTGAGCTTATTTTGGATAATGAAAAAAGATTCAATTTAAGATAAAACCTAAAAATGAAGTATTTATGTTAACATAAACCTAAAACCAG
>JANXRS010000026.1 GCA_025356745.1 Arcicella sp. | reverse complement strand
ATGAATTAAACTATAAAACATCCAATACGCCAAGCCGATGAAAAGCGAAAATTCAAAGGTCATTAAAATTGCCGTAGGATTTTTAATGGAATGAAACATATATTTCAAAAGACTGAACGGATGCACGAAAAAATCCCAAGAATTCCACCGTTCTATCCTTCCTAAAAAGATGCCATAGCCTGATAATATGATTGCTCCCAAAGTAAAAAAGTTGCTCCAATTCAATGAAAAAACCTGCGTCCAAACTTTTTGAATCCAATAAAGTGATAATAAACCACAAGCCAAACTCACGAAGGCATAGGTAAAAATCATGATTTGAAAATGCCAATACGTATTCCCCGAAAGTGATTGTAGATGTACTAAATCCGTAATAATATAAGGCGAATTCGGGAAGAATAGTAGCCAAATTAAACTGGCGGTAAGCACTTCCCATGGTTGCAAAGCCTTAATTTTAACCTTATTTTCGAGCCAAAGTACAATAAAAATAGGAATCCAAGCCAAAAATAAATTCCAGTTAATGCCCCATAAAGCTAAGTTATGGGTAAGAACGGATTTGATAGTAAAAAGTCCAATCGCTGAGGCGGACATTAAACCCAAAGTGAATAGGATTCTAAAACGATTAATGGGAATGTTTAAAATTTTCATTTGTTTTGCAAGACGGACCGTCTTGTCCGTAGTTTAAGATTTTTATATTTTGTCTGTAAATAAGTGTGTCTGAAATATACTTATTACTCCTCTTTTCTTCCATAAACACGATACCAATCTATATTTCGAGTCAAATACATTATCACTGCCAAAATGATTAATAAGCCCGCACTTCCAAGCAATAAAGAATAGTCTTGTAACTGTAATAATGAATAGAAAAATCCGTATAATAAAGCGAGTATTCCATTGAATATCAAAGTAATACGGATATTCTTGAAAATACTTTGGGTATAAAATGTAATCAAAGTCAGAATGGTTACGCAGCCAATCAAATATGCCCAATTGAAAGATAAATGCTCTGAAATTGCCAATAATAAAACATAAAAAAGGCAAATGGCAAAGCCTACCAAGAGGTATTGAATCGGATGCAAACGCTTACGATTAAGAATTTCTACAAAGAAAAACGCAATAAAAGTGATGACAATAAACATTAAATTATACTTGGTTGAACGCATCGTTTTTTGGTATTCATCTACGGGCAAAAGCAATTTTACGCCAAAAGAACTTTGTAATTCAACTTTTATTTTTGGCATTACAGTATTTGACTCAGCAACTACTGCAAGGTCTTGGTTATAATTTTCTGAACCATTTGAAGTCAATCCAACAAAATTTCCAGTTCCCTGTTGCGGATAATTTCTGTTAAGATGCAATTCATTCCAAACTGCTTTAAAGCCTTTTTCCGTTACTTGGCGTTCATCAGGTAAAGATGAACCTACAAAACTTGGTGTTCCCCAAGTTGATTCAATGGTTACTTTGGTAGTTTTTCCAAAGGGTAAAAAGTCAATTCTTTTGCTCCCGTTCAGATTAATTATTGCATCAAAATTGATAGTTTCAGCCTCTAAATCAACCGGCGAACTTACGCCCGAAGCAAATAAATCATTGGATTCAATACCAGAATTCATTTCTGTGTCTTTCCCATTTATTTTTAAACGGATAGCTTCTTTAATTCCCTTCATATCGGTCAATCCGAACGAGATAAAAGCTTCTGAAAATAAGAATCTTTCTTTTGGAATTTTCAGTAATTCTACATTCGGTTTCTTGAAAAAACCTTGTATCTTTAGTTGAGCATTATACAACATAACTACATAAATTCCTCGGTACCTTTTTTCAGGCGTAAGTGTACCCGTAATATTCAAGTTTTCGGGTAAAAAGTGGGCGTATTCAATTACCGTAGACTTTTTACCTTTATCATCTTCCTGAATGATGGTGTATGGAATTGTAATAACTGCCCCGCCAATGGTTTGATTACTTCCCCATTTTGACGTGATTTCCTCCACCGCATTATCTCTGGTTGATTGCCTTTCATTCACTAAACTCTCCAACATCGAAGCGGGAATCATCAATAGCAAAATTAATATTCCGATAGTAATGAGTTTAAGCATTACGGAACTTTTTACCCAATTATTAAAGCGTTCAAAAATTGATGGTTTTTCAGTTGTTTCCATGATTGTGTTGGGGTTGATTTTTGAGATTATTAAATACTTTGTGGAAATTCTCCTAAAAGCCATTTGAGAAAATAAAAAATAGAAACGCTCCAAAAGAAAAATTTAACAAAATTGAAAGTCCTTTTTACTTGAACTTGTATGTAAATAATTAGAATACTTGTCACAGTGACAAGTATTCTAATTATAGTGAATATTTGAAATATTATAGCGAGTCCTGAATCGTTGTTTTGCTCTGGAAACATTGACCAAAAGTCATTGTGCTATCTTGTATAAAATGGTTTCAATTTATTTGACTCAATAAATTTTTGAAAATCTATTTTATTTGAGAAAAAGTGCAATTTTTGACTATTTTCGTCTCCAATAAAATATCTATTTTTAATTGAATCTTCTTTCATTTCTCCAATTGTGTATCCTTTATAAAAATACCACATAATAACATTATTGACTTGAATTTTTGAAGTCATCTTATATTCTATTCCATTAGTTACATCCTCATAATAGTATATAAATCCATTAAATGGCGTTTTATCTTGCCATTCACTTTCCATCATCCCAAAGACTCTAATCTGAGATGAAATTAATAAGAATAATACTGTTAAATGTTTCATATTTTACAAATTACTTTGAGTTACAAAGTTAATTATGCTAAAAAAAGTCTTAAAAAAGACTCACTTACATTCCTTTAATCAAAGCCTCTAAAGCGTTCAAATGTTCTTGAAAAGCCTGTTTTCCTTCAATAGTTGCCTGAAAAGAAGTATTGGGACGTTTGCCAATGAAGGCTTTTCTTACTTGAATATATTTCTCTTTTTCCAAAGCTGTAATGTGCGATGCCAAATTGCCATCGGTTAATTGTAAAGTATCTTTCAAATCGCCAAAATCCACCCAATCGTTCACCATGAGGATAGACATAATGCCCAACCGTACACGATTCTCGAATGATTTATTTATATCAGCGATTATATTTTTCATAAAAATAAGAAGTTCTTTACCCTACCAAATAGGAAAGTAGAACTGTGATTTATACCTAATATTTTGTCTAAAATTTACCTTTGTGAGTTTACTGGACTTTGATTACGCTTCTTTTTCATACTTATGATACATCACAATTCCATACACAATATGAAAAATCCCAAAGCCAATCGCCCAGAACAAGAGTCCAATTCGCCACTCATTCAATAATCCACAAGCAAGTCCCAAAACTATTTCAATATATCCTAAATATCGAATATCATCAAAAGTATATTTTGAGGCATTTACGAGGGCTAAACCATAGAAAACCAATGTCGCACAATCAATCAAATCAGGAGCTTGTTGCAGTAAAATCAAACAGAAAAACCCTCCTGCTATCAACGGAACTGCCATATTTACCAACAACCGTTTGGAAGTATTATCCCACAATTTCAAACCTTTCTTACGAGTCTGACGGGCTGTAAAATAGAAAGCAAAAATTAAGGAAAATGTCAAAACAACGATGCCATCAATTACGATGAACCGTAAAAGTGGAGCGTTGTCTAACAAATTTAAGTATTTCCCAGTATTGTCTTCGAGGATACGGACATAAGCAATGTATGCTCCCACGAGTGCAAACACTCCTGCGAAAATACCCGAAAGTCCACTCAAGGAGATAAATCGGGAAGAGCGTTCCATCATCGAACGAATTTCTGTAAGATCTTGAAGATGTTGTTTCATATTTTCAAATTACTTTGTAATGCAAAGTAAAATTATAAAAAAATAAATTCCAAGGAATCTGGAATTTATTTTAAAAAGGATTATTTTTAAAGCACTTTTTTATAATGAATTTCACTCAAATTTCTTAGTTGTTCCGCCGCACGTTCTGGGGTGATATCTCTTTGAGGATTTGCCAGTAATTCATAACCTACCATAAATTTCTTAACGGTTGCCGAACGTAAAAGTGGAGGATAAAAATGAATATGCCAATGCCAACCTTCCAAATTTTCGGTTTGCGTTGGAGCTTGATGAATTCCTGCCGAATAAGGAAAAGACGTACTAAAAAGGTTATCGTAACGAGTAGTTAATCTTCGAGTAATATCCGCCAAATCGTCTTTCTCATTTTCCGTCATTTCTGAAATATACGCCATCGGACGTTTGGGAATCAATAATGTCTCAAAAGGCCAAGTTGCCCAGAAAGGAACAACTACCAGAAAATTATCATTTTCTACGACAATACGTTCATTTTCAGTTATTTCTAATTGATAATAATCTGCTAAAAGTGTATTTTTATTAGCTTGAAAATAGGCTTTTTGGTGTTCGGTTTCCTTTTGAATCTCTACGGGAATATTGCTAGAAGCCCAAATTTGTCCGTGCGGATGAGGGTTTGAACATCCCATTATTTCGCCCTTATTTTCAAAAATTTGGACGTAATTGATGTCTTTTTTATGACGAAAATCTTCAAATTCCGAAATCCAAGTATCCACCACTTTTCTAATGTCTGCCGTTTCCATTTCTGCCAAAGTCAAATCATGGCGGGGTGAAAAACAAATTACCCGACATTCTCCTTTCACACTCTCGGCTTTCAATAATCCACCTTTCTTTATTTCACCATCAGGTACGTCAGATTGTAAAGCAGCAAAGTCATTTTGAAAAACGTAAGTATCTGAATATTTAGGATTTATCTCGCCATTCATGCGTGGATTACCCGCACATAAATAACATGAAGGGTCATATTCTGGGCGAGAATTTTTGACAATATCTTCGGTCTTCCCTTGCCACGGTCGTTTTGTTCGATGGGGTGAAACCATAATCCAGTCGCCCGTTAATGGATTTTGTCTAATATGCGAATGTTCGTTAAAATCGAAAGTCATGTTTTTTATTTATGATTTAGTGATTGAATGAATTGTGATTTAGGGATTAAGCGAATTAGTAAATTTTTTAATTCAATATTCACTCAATCACCAAATCACAAATAATCAAAGTATCTCAGTTCCATTTGCCGTAACGACACTATACATCTTTAATTTAATACCCGTTTTTTGTTCGTAATTAATTGATAATCTGGTATATAATTCATCAATAGCATCCATTTTTATAAGATTGATGGTGCAACCGCCAAAACCTCCACCCATCATTCTTGACCCTAAAACTGATTTTTCGTGCCAAACCGAATCCACTAAAAAGTCTAATTCAGGGCAACTTACTTCATATAAATTCCGTAAACCTTCGTGGGTTGCAGTCATTTTTATTCCGAAATCTTTTAACCGTCCAGCTTGCAAATCTTCGCAAGCCGATAAAATTCGTTGATTTTCTTCGATAACGTATTGACAACGATGATAAACTATTGGGTTCAATTGACTCCTACTCGCTTGTAACCAAGCCAAAGGAACTTGGCTAAGATTTGGGATGGTATCATCAAAATGTTTTCGGAAAAAGGCCAAACCTTCTTCACATTGCAAACGTCTAAGATTATATTCAGATTCAACCAAATTATGCTTTACACCCGTATCAAAAAGGACAATTTTATGGTCGCCCAAATTCAGTGGAAAGTATTCAAAATTGAGTGTTTCACAGTTTAAACGAATCACATTATTTTCCTTGCCGTGAATACTAGCAAACATATCCATGATGCCACACTTTACACCAATAAACTCATTTTCAGCTTGTTGTACTAATTTTGCAATTTCTTTTCGATTTAACCCAAAGCCATTCATTTCATTAATGGCAAAGCCTACGGCACTTTCCAGAGCTGCCGATGATGACATTCCTGAACCAATCGGAACATCCCCTGCCATAACGCAATTAAAAGCTGGGACTTTCATTCCTCGTTTCTCAAATTGCTCAACTACGCCCAATATATAATTTGCCCAACTATGATTCGGAAAGGATTTAAGGTCTTTAAAATCGACCTCCACCGATTCTTTCATATCAATAGAAATCCATTTACCAGTTTCCATTTTTGAATCATTAATGGCTAAATATGCCGCTTTGTCAGTAGCGGCAGGAAGTACAAAACCGCCGTTGTAATCTGTATGTTCACCAATAAGATTTACCCGCCCAGGTGAGCGAACAATCATTGGCTCTTGTTTGAAATTATCAATAAATACTTGATTTACAGTTAATTGGAGTTGATTCATAAAATTTAATTTGGAAAAAATAGAGAGTATTATCAGGGACGTAATAATATATTCACGCAAAGTCGCAGAATAACTAAAGAAATTAAAGTTAAATTTTCTAAAAAACAACAACTATGCTACACTATGCTAATTATAATGCAAAGCAAACACTTAATAGTAGTATTGTCAAAGAAAATCAGTAAGAGAACAAAATTTATTTATATTTTAAGATTTTTAAAATTAATTTAAAAGGTTTTGTGAGCTATTAAAATATAGGATGTTAAGGAGTAATGGTTACATAAATTGATATTTTAACTTCCAGAAACAATCAAGACCAATTAATATCATTTAATTTATCCATTTGCCTTTTTGCGATTTCTGCTCCTTTAAATTTTCTAAAGTTTAATACCGAAGGACGTGAATCGAGGGTATCTCCCGTATCATTTCCAAGCTCATTTGGGTCGTCGGGGCGAATTACTTTGTACTTGAACTTTATTAATGGAAGGTCGTCAGTTCCCAAAAGTGTCATATTTTTTAAAGCTGCTTGCTCAACCAAACTATTTATTAAAAGAAATATATGGTAATCATTCTCCAACACCTCATTTGTTAAAATATCATTAGAAACCCTGAAGGCATACCCAACTACGTTTGGATTTGTATTATCTACTCGCTCTTCATCGGCTGAACAATTGATGATAATAATGTGCCAATCAGTTGCGTCACTAATGTCTTCTTTAATGAAAGAAATGGCATCTTGCAAAGGAGAAATATTGCGTACACCGCCATCAGTAAGATTTTTTGTCGTTATTAACTTTCCATTTTCACGGAAAGTAACCGTGTCAACATAGGGAAAAACCATTGGTAAAGAGGCGGAAGCTAAAATGGCTTTTGCTAATTCCTCATCTGAATCAAAATCTTTGGGTTGAGGTGAATGATATTTTCCGTCAACCAAAGAAGCAAAACCCATTTTGAAAGGAATTTTAAATTTACTCCTTTTAATTTGTTGCATAAGTATATTCCGTAAAGGTTGACTATCGGCCAATGATTTTATTTGGTCAAACCGTTGTCCAATCGAATCTAAAAGTTGTTGTTTTTTAAAAATAAATTTGAAAGCTAAATTTAGCGTTGATTCTGGCAATATTTTTTTGAGTATATTATCAAATCTTGCCTTAATTTTGGATCCTTGTACTTCTACTAAATCAGAGGTATAAATTTCTCCGGCTCCTTTAATTTCGACATCATTCCAAAGTTTTTTCAATCCTTCAAAGTCATCCATTGCCATAAAAGAGCCATTTAATGCTCCTACGGATACACCCGCAATGAAGTCAAATTTTGGATTTATTACAATAGTTCCGTCATTGTGGCGAATACCATTGTCCATTAAATACTGTAAAGCTCCCACTTGAAAAGCTCCTTTAAAACCTCCGCCACTCAGAACGAGTGCATATTTTTTTTGATTAGCCATAATTAAAGGTATTTAATTGTAAGTTAATGATTTAGTCGAAAGATAAATAATTTTGATAACATTTGCTTTAAGTATAATTCATCATTTGTTTTACTGAAAAAGGAACTCTATTTTTGACAAAAATTAACCATAATTCTATGCCTACTACTAACGATAAACTCTACCAAATTGCTTTAACACTTATTCCAAAAATTGGCGATGTGCTTGTCCGTCAGTTAATTAGTTATTGTGGTTCAGCAGAAGAAGCCTTTAAAACTCCAATTCCTAAACTCCTTAAAATTCCTAATATTGGGCGAATAATTGCCCAAAATATGCAAAATAAATCAGTATTAGAAAACGCTTGGAAAATTATTCAAGAGGCTGATAAACAGGAAGTCGAGTTGTTATTTTATACCGATAAAAAATACCCGAATCGGTTGAAACAATTGTATGATTCACCCGTACTTCTATATTACAAAGGCAAGGCTGATTTAAATTTTCAAAAAACGGTTGCCATTGTGGGAACTCGACAAGCAACTGAATATGGAAAGCATACTACTGAACACATTATTCAAGAACTGTCTTCGTATAATCCATTAATTGTTAGTGGATTAGCTTACGGAATTGATATTATTGCTCATAAATCTTGTTTGAAAAATAATGTGCCAACCGTTGGCGTAATGGCAAGTGGAATTGATTTAATTTATCCCTATCAACACAAAAATACGTCAATTCAGATGCAAGAAATGGGTGGAATTTTAACAGAACAAACTTTTGGAATTCAACCTGATCCTCGATTTTTTCCCCAAAGAAATAGAATTATTGCAGGTATGGCTGATGTAACAATTGTGGTGGAAGCAGCCGTAAAAGGAGGGGCATTAATCACCGCAGAATATGCAAATAACTACCACAGAGATGTTTTTGCAGTCCCTGGACAAATTGGAAAGTCTTTTTCGGAGGGTTGTAATAAACTCATAAAAGAGAATAGAGCCCAGATTTTTACAAGTATTAAAGATGTTGTTGAAGCCTTAAATTGGGATATGGCGGGGCATGAAAAAAATAAAAGTCAAATAACTGAAGTTGATCTTTCAAACCTAACTGAAGAGGAAAGCTCAGTAATGGCATTACTTCACAAAAATCAAGAAATGCACATTGATGATATGGCTTGGCAATCACAAATTCATGTAGCAAAATTGTCTTCGTTACTGTTAAATCTGGAATTTCAAGGACATATTAAATCTTTAGTCGGGAAGAAATATCGAATTGGAAATTAGGTTTTAGGGCGAATTCTCTCACCGCTAATCCCTAACCACCAATTCCTAAAACCTACAAAAATTACTGATGAAAACTTTTACCAATAAATTCCAAAGCTGGAATAATTCCCGTTCGCCAATAATCCCATGTATGTCCACCTTCACGTACACGATATTCATGTGGAATTTTCTTTTCGACCATGGCAATATGTAGTAAACAATTCCCTTTTGTCAAGAAATCATCATCGCCACAATCAATCCAATATCTTACTTTTTTCAAGTCATCCACCGATTTTGTTTCGACCATTTTCAAAGCAGAATTATCGTACCAAGCTGTTGAAAGTCGTTCCTTTCCTTTCAACTCTTTACCAAAAAGTTGTCCCAGCGTTCTGTCCCAGTTTGCTGTGGGCGTATTTTCTATGGCATTATCATCCCAAATGGCGGCACTCAAAGGAGCAACAGCAGCAAATAATTCTGGGTATTTCAAAGCATAATTCAACGACCCAAAACCGCCCATTGAAAGTCCAGCAATGCCTCTGTATTTCTTTTGAGCCTTGATTTTATACATTTTTTCAATATTCGGCATAAATTCTTTCATGAAAAAATCTTCATATTTTTCTTTTCCATCGTAAGAATTCATGTACCAACTCACGCCTCCGTCGGGCATCACAATAATCATTGGCGGAATGGTTCCATCGGCAATTGCTTTATCGGCATAACGATTAATTTCTCCAAATTGCAACCAACCTGTGTCATCATCCGAGTATCCGTGTAAAAGATAAACGACAGGATAGGTTCGCTCAGAAGTTTCATAACCCGCTGGTAAATAAATAGTATATCGCACATCTTTATTTAAAATGGCACTTTTGATTAGTTTACCTTCCGAAACTTTTCCCATCGTTTGAGAGAAAATATTCGAGGATAAAACGGTCATCAATAAAAAGAAAATTGTTTTTTTCATGTTAATTATTTTTATGATTTAAAGAGTAAATAACGTAAATATTCTGGTAAATAAAAAAGGACTTATCTGCCTTCATAGCATATAAGTCCTTCTTAAAGTTTACTATAATAAATTTTATACAGCCCATTCAGCAGGATTATTCCGCCATTCATGAAGCGTAATTAATTGACTTTCAGAAACATATTTTTGTTTAACAGCTTCGCCAATTAAAGTATCATAATCACTTAATGAATAGAATTTTAATTTTTTTTCGGCAAAATTACTTTTGGAAACTTCAAATCCATACGTAAAAATTGATACCATTCCCAGAACATTTGCCCCTGCTTCACGCAAAGCATCAACTGCTTTTAAAGAACTTCCACCCGTAGATACTAAATCTTCTACTAAAACTACTTTTTGTCCTGCCTTAATATGTCCTTCAATTTGATTACCCATACCATGTTTTTTAGGTTCGGGACGGACATAACAGAAGGGTAGTTCTAGCCAATCTGCTACCAAAGCACCTTGGGCAATCCCCGCAGTGGCAACACCCGCAATGATATCAACATCAGCAAAATATGCCTGTACGGCAGATGAAAGCCCATTTTTTATAGCAGACCGAACTTTGGGATATGAAAGCGTAATGCGATTATCACAATAAATTGGGGAATTCCAACCTGATGCCCATTTAAAAGGTCGGTCAGGATTAAGCCTAACGGCTTTGACTTCGAGCAACATCGAAGCCACATTTTCAGCAAGAGTACGTTGTGCCATTTGGTGGTTTTATTAAATCTTACTGCAAAAATAGAAACTCTAAGGTAATGTTTCGTTACAAAAGTTTAATTTTGTTGCTTATTCATTCACAAAACCAAAGTAATGACTATTTTTATCAACGAATTTATTATTAAAATTATTGGTCATAAGAAGGCTCAAACGCTATCTACAACCGAATTTGATCATTTAATCGATGCTCAGTTGGAATCTATTAAATCTCAGAATTTAGAAGGTCATGTGATGATAATAAATGTTTTGCCTCCCACTATTACTCGATTATTTTCCATTATTAAAACGCAACACCTTGCTCATCTACACTCAATTACCTTAATTTCTGATAATAAGGAAGGCGTTGAAGAATTGATAAAATCTCAGTATTCAGTGGTAAAAGCGGCGGGCGGAGTAGTTCAAAATGAATTCGGGCAAATTTTAATGATGTACCGCTTGAAAACTTGGGATTTACCCAAAGGAAAACTTGATAAAGGTGAATCTTCAAAAGTGGCGGCAATCAGAGAAGTGGAGGAAGAATGTGGTGTTAAAGCAAAAATAGGTAAGAAAATCTGTACGACTTTCCATACTTATACCTATAAAAATGAATCAATTTTAAAACAAACTAAGTGGTATTCAATGGATTTAATTGATGATTCCAAGATGAAACCCCAAGTGGAAGAGAACATCGAAAAATTGGAATGGATGGGCAGAGAAAAGGTGAAATCAGCCATGATTAATTCCTATTCTTCAATTCGTTTCGTTTTGAAGAAATTTTACCAGTAATAGCACCGTTAATTTACAAATAATTATTAACACCATTTTAAGTTTTGACTGTAACTTTACGTCACAAAAAGTATATAAGAAATTACAATGAAAAAACAGACCAAAGCCATCAGAATTCAAGCAGAACAATCACATAATCGTGAACATTCTGTACCCTTATATCTTACCTCAAGTTTTACTTTTGAAGATGCCGAACAAGGACGTGCCATTTTTGCGGAAGAACAACCTGGCAATATTTATTCACGCTACATGAATCCCAACGTGGATGAATTCGTGGATAAAATGTGTATGTTAGAAAATACCGAAGACGGAATTGCCTTCGCTACGGGAATGGCTGCCAACTTTGCGGCAATGGGTGGTTTGCTTCAATCAGGTGACCACGTGGTGGCTTCAAAAGCTCTGTTTGGTTCGTGTATTCAAATTTTGACAAAGATTCTTCCAAAATGGGGTATCACTTGTACTTTCGTTGATGGCATTGATTTAGCCCAATGGGAAGCAGCAATTCAAGAAAATACCAAGTTTTTATTCTGCGAAAGTCCTTCAAATCCAGGCTTGGAATTAATTGATATCGAAGCAATTTGTCAATTAAAAGCCAAGCATAATTTGATTTTAGCAATTGATAATTGCTTTGCCACGCCAATTATCCAAACGCCTGCCGATTGGGGTGCTGATTTAGTAATTCACTCCGCCACAAAATATATCGACGGACAAGGGCGTGTACTTGGAGGCGTAATATGTGGACGGGCAGATTTGATTAAAGAAATTCGTTTTTTCGCTCGTCATACAGGACCATCAATGTCGCCATTTAATGCTTGGATATTATCTAAGAGTTTGGAAACTTTGCACTTACGTATGGAAAAACATTCTGATAATGCTGCAAAATTAGCGATTGCTTTAGAAAATAATCCAGCTCTACATGAAGTAAAATATCCATTTTTGCCTTCACATCCGCAGTATGAATTAGCTAAAAAGCAAATGAAAATGGGTGGTGCAATTTTAACAATTGATGTAAAAGGTGGTTTTGAGGTAGTAAATGAAATGTCAAAACATCTTAAAATAGCTTCCATTTCACCTAATTTGGGCGATACAAGAACAATTATTACCCACCCAGCATCCACAACGCATTCCAAACTTTCAGCCAAAGATAAACTCGAAGTGGGTATTACGGACGGTTTAGTGAGAATCGCCGTTGGTTTGGAAGCTGTGGAAGATTTGATTGCAGATTTTGAACAGGCTTTGGAACAGGCTTTGGTGGGGAGTTTGGTTGGTTGATTTGATTTGAAAAAGATTTACTAATGTTTCAATTTCAAACATAGGACTAAGGAACTATAAAACTTAGGTAAAAATGAACCCTTTTGAAAATATTAATATTGAAAGTTACACGTCTTTCTTTAAAGATAATCTTATCTATTTTTCAAATTTCAATGTTCCATTTAACAAAAACGAAAGTTTTATTTTGGAAAATATTGGCATACCTAAAACTATAATCTTCAATCATGATACAAATGCTTTTCCTTCGATAAATCCTCAAAATAGATTCATTATTGCTTTTAATAATGATTTCAAGGATGGAACAGACAGTATTTATATGGATTTGTCCAATAAAAACGAAATTTATCTTGATAACTCATTAATGAATACAAATTTACACGCATTTATTCTGTCTTGCTTTTTGTATTGGAGAGTAGATGAAATATTTAATAATGAAATACTTATTTTAAAATCGAAAGTGGACAAGGCTAAAATCTTTTTAGAAATTGACAATTTAATTTTTCAAGCTAAAGAGGAACTCAAAAAGTTAGATATTGAAGCAGTTGAAAGAGGAAGTTTTTGGGACTGGTTTTTTGATTCATCATGTGATGAATATGACCCATATAGTCTTAAAACATTGTTTTAAAA
Organism: Arcicella sp.; assembly: GCA_025356745.1. Classification (GTDB taxonomy): domain Bacteria; phylum Bacteroidota; class Bacteroidia; order Cytophagales; family Spirosomataceae; genus Arcicella. The sequence continues at coordinate 3,443 of JANXRS010000026.1, read as the reverse complement.
ATCCTCCGAAAAATAATGTCCCAAAGATACCCAATAGGCATACAAGAATTTAAAAAAATACGAGAAGGCGATTTCTTGTATGTAGATAAAACTCCGTATTTACATTCCTTAGTAAATTCGGCGGGATATTATTTCTTGTCTCGCCCCCGTAGATTCGGTAAGTCATTGTTTGTCAATACGATAGAGGCATTATTTCAGGGTAAAAGAGACTTATTTAAAGGACTTTTTATAGAAGATAAATGGAATTGGGAAGAAATAAATCCAGTTATAAAAATATCATTCAGCAATATTGACCACAAAGAAATTGGACTTTCAAAAGCAATCAAAATTGAATTGAGAAGCCTTGCCAAGAAAAATGGTTTTGAATTAGAATCAGAAAGTAACGGATTGATGTTCAGAGAGTTAATAGAAACCATTTGTAAAAAATATGGAAAAGTTGTTGTACTGATAGACGAATACGATAAACCCATTATTGATTATTTGGGTGAAGACACCGCAAAAGCCCTTGAAAATCAAAGTGTTTTGAAAGGGTTTTATTCCATTCTAAAAGATGCTGATGATTATCTTCGGATGGTTTTTATTACGGGCGTTTCCAAGTTTTCAAGAGTCAGTATATTTTCCGATTTGAATAATCTTCGTGATTTAACTATCAATAAACAGTTTGCGGGTATTTGCGGAATTACACAAAATGAATTAGAAAGTAATTTTTCTGAAGAACTGAAACTTTACGATAAAGAAAAAATTAAATCGTGGTACAACGGTTATACTTGGGATTTAAACACCAAGGTTTACAATCCATTTTCACTCCTTAATTTTTTTAATGAACGAGGCGAATTTAAAAATTATTGGTTTGTTACAGGTACACCTACATTTTTGGTAAACCTTAGTAAAGATAAACACTTGGTTAATTTTGAGAATATTGCTATTTCTGAAACAAGTTTAGAAGCATACAGGATTGATAATATTCAGTTGATTCCCTTGATGTTTCAAACGGGTTATCTGACCATTAAAGACATTGACCCAGATACCAACATTTATACCTTAGATTATCCAAATCAAGAAGTAAGAAGTGCTTTCCTTGAAAATTTGGCTAACAATTATGTGCAAAATTCCGAGGAAGAGCAAAGTTTAATTTTAGCTCTCCAAATCTCAAAAGCACTTAAAGAAGGAAATTTAGACAAAGTACACCAAATTTTAAATACCCTCTTTAAATCCATTCCATATACGCTTTGGCAAAAGGAAAATGAGCATTTTTATCACGCCATTATTCACTTGATTTTCAAGTTATTGGGAATTTATGTAGATTCAGAAGTTCAGACTTCGGACGGACGGATGGATGCTCTCGTGAGATTAGAAAAGTATGTTTATTGTTTTGAATTTAAACTTGACGAATCGGCAGAAATGGCTTTGGCTCAAATTGAAAAAAAAGGATACCTGACTCCGTATTTGTATCAAAACAAAACGTGCATCGGTATTGGTGTTAATTTTTCAAAGGAAGAAAAGAAAGTGAAAGAATTTCTGTGGAAGGAATTTTCAGCATAAAAAAGTATTCATTCTATTAAACATTCTTTTCTCATTTTTTCAAAATCTCAATCAAAGAATTCATTATGAAAATTCAATAAAAATACCTCATGCGTTGCCCGTGTGACTGCCGTATATAACCAACGAATGAAGTCTTCATTAATCATTTCATCGGTCAAATATCCTTGTTCAATAAAAACCGCATTCCATTGTCCTCCTTGTGATTTATGACAAGTCAGAGCGTAGGCAAATTTCACTTGTAAGGCATTCAAATATTTATCTTTACGGATTTCTTCATTGCGTTCCTTTTTGTTCACGATGTGAGCATAATCTGCTGAAACAGACTCGTAAAGTGTTTTATTATCTTCTTTTGACATGGCGGGCGTGTTTGTATAAAGCGTATCCATCATCACTTTTGCTTCGATGTGCGGATGTTCTTCATAATCTAACAAACGCAAAGTCAAAGTCGCAAACCTAAAGCCGTGCATTTCTTCAATCCCTCTAATTTTCATAACTTCCACAAAGTCACCATTTGCCAAAAATCCTGCGGGAGATTCTTCGCCTAACCAATGATAATTATTTCGAACAATCATCAATAAATCGCTTGCTGCCAATTCATCTTCTTGCCCAAAAATCCGCTGACGAATGTACCGATTATATTGAACGGCTGTTTTGTTGGAACGGGTTAAAATAATGGTATTTTCACGGTCAAATTTCCGATATGCATAATTTAAACCGTCTTCTAATTTTTCCCCTGTCATTTTAAAAAAATCCCGAAAACCTTTGGTCGTAAAACTAATTTTAGGCTTCTCATCTTTCAGCAAATCCCGTAGTTTTGTGGCATTAAAAAGTATTCCAGAATCAGCATCTTGTCGCATAACATCGGTTAACTCTTGTTCCAAAACGCCAATATGAAATTGCCCTTCCATGTATGTTCTTTCAAGGGCGGGCGAATTTAATTTGCCCACTGGAGGTAGTTGAGCGGTATCTCCCACAAAAATTACTTTGTTTCCGTTGTAATCAGTTTCGGGATTTGTGAAAATAAATTCCATCAAATCCGTCAATAAACCTGCCGAACCATACTCGGCATCATCCGAAATCATAGAAGCTTCATCAATGATAAAAACTGTATCGGTTGCGTAATTATTTTGACGTTGAAATTCTAAATTACCCGTAAAAGCATTCGCCACTTGACGATAAATTTTCTTATGTATCGTCAAGGCTTTTTTCTTGGAATAATTACTCATCACTTTTGCCGCCCGTCCCGTGGGAGCAAGTAACACTGATTTTAATCCAAATTTTGGCAAAACCTTGATGATTGAACTAATTACAGTAGTTTTTCCCGTACCAGCATAGCCTTTCAACAAAAAACAAAGCGGACCAAAATCATCTTGGTTAGTGATAAAATTATCCATTTTCTTGAATAATTCTACTTGCCCATTAGTTGGTTCAAAAGGGAATTTTTGACGGAGTAAAAAGGACGGGGTAGGGATTTCGGTTGACATTTAGTAAGGATATTTTACCAAAAATAATCATTTTTTTCGTAGGACAGGTTTCTAACTTATCAATTTCCCAATTATCGCTGAGACAGGTTGCAAACTCTCATTACTTAATCCCCGAAAAACATTAATTAAACAAACATTTTTATAATTACTCAAATCCTCAATCCTAATTTCTGTTTCAATAATCTCTTGATTATCAAGTAATTGTTGTCTTTTTGTGCCTTTCAAAAGTGGTGTTGAGGGCGTGAACCAATTTGAACCATCCCAAAAAGCAAGATTTGCGATAGTACAATCGGTAATAAAACCATGTTGAGTCATAATTACTTCGTCAAAATCTTTATTTTCTGCGAGTAAATTAGTCATAAAATTACGGTCAGCATATTTATAGGAATAATCCCAATCTCCAATATCAACCAATTT
>JANXRS010000507.1 GCA_025356745.1 Arcicella sp. | reverse complement strand
TTTTCGTTCAAGGTGTTATCTGGAATGTGTTTAGTTTTGACCAATGGGGCGTTGAATTGGGAAAACAATTAGCGAATCAGATTTTACCCGAATTAGCTGGAAATGAAGAAGTTACTTCACATGATTCTTCAACCAATGGTTTAATTAATGCGTATAAAGATTGGCGATAAAATTAAGATACAGTAAAATGCTCATGAAATAATAAATTTCATGAGCATTTTTTATTATCTCAATTTACTCAAAATCTCTTCAAAATCCAACTTTTCTTGCTCACCTGAACTCATATTTTTGAAGGTTAACTTTCCCGATTTCATTTCCTCTGAACCAATAATACAAACGTAAGGAATTTGTTTTCGGTCAGCGTAATCTAATTGCTTTTTGATTTTACTGACATCTGGATATACTTCTGAGTTTAAGCCCGCTAATCGTGCCATTTGAAGCAAAGGAAGAGCATAATTCAATTCTTCTTTTCCGAAATGACAGAATAATAATTTGGTGGTAACTGATTGATTATCGGGAAATATATTCAACTCTTCCATCACATCATAAATTCTATCAACGCCAAAAGAAATTCCAACGCCTGACAACCCCGGAGCGCCAAAAGCACCCGTTAAATTATCATAACGACCACCTCCTGTAATTGAACCAATCTGAACGCCCAATGCTTTTACTTCAAAAATTGCTCCTGTATAATACGACAATCCACGGGCGAGAGTGATGTCTAATTCTATATTTTCTTCCGATAAGCCAAAGGCAGACAGATAATTCCAAACTTGCTTTAACTCGTCAATTCCTTGTTTACCCGTTTCAGAATTTTCAAAAAGTTCTTCTAATTTCAAAAAGTTCTCTTGATTAGTTCCAGCTATTCCAAAAATGGGGTCAAGTTTTGATAACGAATCTTCAGAAAAGCCCTTTTCGGCTAATTCTTCTAATACTTTTTCTTTCCCGATTTTGTCCAATTTATCAATCGCAACGGCAAGCGTTCCCTCCTGTCCTACTGCTCCAATTGCCTCTGAAAGTCCCGTTAAGATTTTACGATTATTTATTTTTAAGGAAAAATTGATGCCAAAAGCATTCATGACTTCATGAATCATCAGCACGATTTCAGCTTCGCATACCAGCGAATCAGTGCCTACAACGTCGGCATCGCACTGATAAAACTCTCTGTAACGCCCTTTCTGGGGACGGTCACCCCGCCAAACGGGTTGGATTTGATAACGCTTGAAAGGCATGGCCAAATCACTTCTATTCATTACTACATAACGAGCAAAAGGTACAGTTAAATCATATTTAAGCCCTTTTTCGGATATTTTTGTCGTAAGTTTTTTATAGCCTTCTTCTACATCAGATTGTCCAATTTTCTCAGAAAAATTGCCAGAATTCAATATTTTAAATAATAGTTGGTCGCCCTCTTCGCCATATTTCCCCATCAATGTTGAGAGGTTTTCCATCGCAGGGGTTTCAATAGGTTGGAATCCAAATTTTTCATAGACAGAGCGGATGGTTCCAAAAATGTAATTTCGTCGAACCATTTGTTGTGGTCCAAAATCTCGTGTGCCTTTTACGATACTGGGTTTGCTCATTTATTATTATCAGTTATTGAAAATTTGTTATTAGTTTATTTCCAAGATTATTTTGATTACTATTCATTCACAAAATTACAAAACCCAAAAGATTTTCTCTGCTTTTGGGTTTAATTACAGTAAAGATATATGTTTAATTTTTATATCAATAAGTAAACTTTTAACAAAAAAATTATATACTACATTAATAATCAGATAGTTATTAAATAATAACTATTAGGAATTTGCTGATTATTAATCAACAATACCCAATAACAAATAACTAATTACTAATACATATTTGGTAGAAAAAGAAAAAATCCGTAATTTTGCACTTCAATTTAAAATCTGTTCATAATGGCTGTTACAAGACTCAAAAGAAAAGATAGAAGAAACAAGAGTATAGCCACTAACAAAGTGAACTCAATTAAGTTTTTGAC
>JANXRS010000504.1 GCA_025356745.1 Arcicella sp. | reverse complement strand
GTAAGTGTTCAAATAAAAAAGCTCAATTGGATGATTTTGCTGATAAATTTGATGAATTAATCCAGTTCTTGAGGGCAATTAAATTTTTATAGGAAAACCGTTACTGGAATAGTAGCAAATTATATTTTCAAATGGTTAGTGAGCTAAATTAACTTGAATTAAAGAAAGAATGTAAGATAATTCAAAAAATATTATAAAATACCTTGCGTCTTCCAAGTAACTGAGATTGCTGTGTAATATTCACCAACCACTGTTTCTAATATTTTGAAAAAAGAAGACATTTTAAACAGTATCGAAGAATTCAAAAATCTTGAAAACAATTGGGATGGTCATGGTGCCATCCCTTTGAGTTTGGGAAGTGCTAAAAATGCAAAAGAACTTAATGAAAGTCTTTCAAATGAATTATTTGAAAATTTCTATGATGATTATCCAAATACGCACGATATGGTTTCTTTTGAATGGAAAAGTAATAATAGGGATGATTTCTTTGTTGAAATTGGAAATAAAATGATGTCTTACTATTTAACCTCAAAAGAACATATTACTATCAAAAAAGACTTCATAGAATTTAGTACAGAGAATATAAAAATCATTAAAACTTATATTCAATCATTAAATTGAATGTCAATCTCTATAAGTTGATCTGCCCTTCCCTTCTTGTCATTGCGAGGCACGAAGCAATCTGTTAGACAGATGAAAAGATATTTAAAGTCTTCTGATCGTAATCCAACAGATTGCTCCGTACCTCGCAATTACAAGATTGACATATTTTTTTAAAATAACTAAATAAAATCGCTATTTTTACTAATGATTAAATATACACCCCTAAACCGTCTTTCTCATGAAAAAGTGGTTTTTACTTCTGATTTTTCTATTTGGGTTTGGTAAAATCTATGCCAATGCCATCTTCATTCCTATGGACGAAAGACAGTCCAATCACCTCAAAGCCTACGGGATTGCTTATTGGATATTGAAAGCCGACCGTGAGGTAAATTGGCTCGTCAATTATCAGGGTGGTAGTTTTCTGATGGAATATACGGCCATTTTGGAAAATGAATGTCGGGTACGGGGCGTAACGTACGAGGTGATTTCCACTGCTGATGAAACGGAAATCCTCGCCAATATTGCCAATCCAAATCTGAACATGGATGCCGTCAAGTTGGTAAAAACGGCCAAAATTGCAGTTTACTCCCCCGTTAAAATTAGTGCCGCAAGTTTTGAAGATACTGATGCCGTTTTGTTGGTGCTCAAATATGCCGAAATTCCTTTTGATATTGTCTATGATGAAGAAATCATGCGGGGAGATTTGCTTAAATATGACTGGTTGCACCTACATCACGAAGATTTCACGGGACAATTTGGCAAAGATTTACAGAAAATGTCGGCACTCGATATGTCGGCACAAGAAGACCTTGTCAAGAAATTTGGATTCAAAAAAAACTCGCAATTGAAGTTGGAAGTTGCCAAAGCCATCAAAGCCTTTTGTGCGGGTGGAGGCTATTTATTTGCCATGTGTTCGGGGGCTGAAACCATCGATGTTGCCCTTGCCGCCGAAGGAATTGACATTGTATCAAGCAGATTCGACGACGACGGAATCGACCCCGATGCTCAATCCAAATTAGATTTTAGTAAAACTTTGGCATTCGATGATTTTATTCTTTCTTTGGATGACGACTCGGGCATGAGACGTGGTAGGTCGTTCTCAAATATTAATTCATCCGCTAACGGACAAGGTTGGGGTGGGTGGGGAGAAGATGAAGTTGATTCTTATTTCAATTTATTTAGTTTTTCAGCCAAATGGGACATTATTCCTGCCTTACTGACTCAAAATCACGAGTCTCAAATTCGGGAATTTATGGGACAAACCACCGCTTTTAATAAGAAAACGGTCAAATCAAATGTATTGGTTTTAGGAAGTAGCAAAACTTCCGACCGCTATATCTATGGCGAAATCGGCAGAGGACAATTTGCTTTTTATGGCGGTCACGACCCCGAAGGCAGAAAGGGATTCCACCGCACTCCGACAGATTTGAATATCCATCCTCATTCTCCAGGGTATCGGCTCATTCTCAACAATGTTTTATTTCCATCGGCTCGTAAAAAGAAACGAAAAACATAATTATCTGGGTCACAGAGTTT
>JANXRS010000084.1 GCA_025356745.1 Arcicella sp. | reverse complement strand
TGACTATCGTCTGACCAGTATTATATTGGTCAGACGATAGTCAGACACCTAAATTTTTACTTCATAATTAGCTCCAATTCAATTCAAATTGAAAAAAATATTAATCATAGACGACGAAGAAAAAATCAGAACCCTTTTGTCAAGAATTATTGGCTTAGAAGGTTTTGACGTACAACAAGCGGGCGATTGCAAAATGGGCTTGAATAAATTGGAACGAGAGGATTTTGACGTGATACTTTGCGATGTAAAACTTCCCGATGGCAATGGCGTTGAACTTACCAAAAAGATAAAAGACAAATTCCCGCTGATTGAGATTATCCTGTTGACGGCTTATGGAAATATTTCAGATGGTGTTCAGGCCATTAAAAATGGTGCTTTTGACTATATTACGAAGGGTGATGATAATAACAAAATACTTCCCCTACTCCATCGTGCCGTTGAAAAAGTGGATTTGGCAAAGCGAGTTGTGCAATTAGAAAAACGTCTTGAAAACCGACATTCATTTGAAAATATCATCGGTAAATCAAAGATTTTACTACAAACCATTGATTTAGCCCGAAAAGTTGCTAAAACCGACACTACCGTTTTGCTCACTGGCGAAACGGGTACTGGAAAAGAGGTTTTTGCCCAAGCAATTCACCAAGAAAGTAACCGAAATAAACAGAACTTTGTGGCAATTAATTGCTCTGCTTTCAGTAAAGATTTGTTAGAGGGCGAAATGTTCGGACATAAAGCTGGGGCGTTCACAGGGGCAATCAAAGACCAAAAAGGTCTGTTTGAAGAGGCTCATAATGGTACTATTTTCTTGGATGAAATCGGGGAAATGGCAATTGAATTACAAGCAAAATTATTACGAGTGCTGGAAACAGGCGAATTTATAAAAGTCGGCGAAAATAAGCCTACAAAGGTAAATGTGAGAATTATTGCGGCTACAAATCGAGATTTGGAAAAGGAAATTCGGCAAGGAAATTTTAGAGAGGATTTGTTTTATAGAATTGCCATTTTCCAAATAAAACTGCCTGCTTTGCGTGAACGAGTGATTGATATTGAACCTCTGGCAAGGAGTTTTATCAATTCATTTTCTGTAAAAACGAATCATAAAATTACACATATTTCAGATGATTTTATCGAAGCGCTTAAACAACATTCGTGGAAAGGAAATATCCGAGAATTGAAAAATGTGATTGAGCGAAGTGTTATTTTAACAGATAATGAAGCATTAAATGTGGATAGCTTACCACTTGATTTACAACAATTTACCGACAAAAATACTTCTTCAAATCAGAAAAAACATTCATCAACTTTTGATTTAAGTATTGCCGAGAAAATCCATATTCATAAGGTTTTGAATTATGCAAACGGTAATAAAACTGAAACTGCAAAATTATTAAATATTGCTTTAACAACGCTTTATCGGAAATTGGAAGAGTATAAAATATAGCAATAATGGCACACGGATTGAACGGATTAGACACGGATTAGACACGGATTTAAAATTTCTAATTTTTCTTAAATTGACAAATTATTTTATCAAGGTAAATATATCTTTCATTAAAAAAATATTCAATCCGTGTCTAATCCGTAAAATCCGTGTGCCAATTATCCTATCAAAATAATAGCCCAACCCTATCAAAACGATAGGTTTTTTTTATGTCATTTTTTTTTCAAAATAATTATAGATACTTCTATATCAATTAGTTAAACGACAATCTTTAATCTTGGAACGATAATGGTAAATGAATTAGCATAACTAATTAACAATTAAAAATCATGATGACTCTCATTTTAACGCTTGCAGGAATCGCTTTTTACGCCCTGTTTTTTAAATCAATTAACGACTTCGAAAAAATATAAACCATGACAATTTTATTCATCATCGCCATTGCAGTTTTCGGCTATATGTGCTACGTACTGCTCAAACCAGAAAAATTTTAATCGTATGAATACTGAAATATTAGGTATTATTTTTATGTATGTGTTAGTCGTTGCATTAGCCATACCTTTAGGTCGTTACATCGGCAAGATTTTCAATGATGAAAATACTTGGCTCGATTCAATTTTCAATCCGCTCGACAATGCTTTTTACAAAATCGGTGGTATTGATTCTCAGCAACAAATGACTTGGAAACAGCATTTAATGGCTCTTTTAACCATCAACGGCTTGTGGTTTCTGATATGTATGTTTGTGCTGACTAATATGAGTTGGTTACCACTAAATCCTGACGGGAATCCATCCATGACGGGTGATTTGGCCTTTAATACTTCTGTCAGTTTCATAACCAATACAAACCTTCAAGATTATTCTGGCGAAAGTGGAATGTCTTACTTAGGGCAATTAGTTTTAATGCTTTGGCAGTTCATCAGTGCGGGTTGTGGAATTGCCATTGCGGCAGTAGTTTTTATGGCGATGAAAGAAAAAACCTCGGAAACGTTGGGTAATTTCTACCGCTTTTTCGTGAGAAGTTGCACTCGTATTTTGTTGCCGTTGGCTTTTGTTACTGCTATTTTTTATGTATTTAATGGCGTACCAATGACGATGGAAGGCAAAGACACGATGATTTCCATGCAGGGTGATTCGGTACAAGTCAGCCGTGGACCCGTTGCTGGTTTCTTGGCTATAAAGCAATTGGGAACAAATGGAGGCGGTTTTTTTGGTGCAAACTCGGCTCATCCATTTGAAAACCCAAGTTATGCCACTAATATGGTAGAAACAATTTCTATCATGCTAATTCCAATTGCCATGATTTTTGCTTTGGGATATATCTTGAAAAGAAAGAGGTTAGCTTACATTATTTTCGGTGTAATGACCCTCGGTTTTTTACTCTTATTAGTTCCCACCGTCATTAGCGAAATAAATGGAAACCATGCCATTGAGAAAATGGGGATTACTCAAAATATGGGTAGCATGGAAGGAAAAGAAGTAAGATTTGGTTCAGCGGCTTCGGCCTATTGGGCAATTAACACGACCTGTACAAGTAATGGATCAGTTAATGCCATGCACGATAGTTTAACACCACTTTCAGGAATGTTTGCGATGTTGGGCATGATGATTAATAGTTTTTACGGTGGTGTGGGCGTTGGCTTTTTAAACTTCTATATTTTTATGATTTTGGCAGTATTTATCAGTAGTTTGATGGTTGGACGAACCCCCGAATTTCTTGGCAAAAAAGTGGAAGCTAAAGAAATGAAGATTGCCATGATTATTGCCTTACTTCACCCTTTCCTAATTCTTGTTTCAACCTCTTTATCAAGTTATATTTTTACTAATAATCCAACTGAATATGCGGGTTGGTTAGCCAATCCAGGCAATCATGGGTTTAGTGAAATGTTGTATCAATTTACCTCTTCAAGTGCTAATAATGGCAGTGGTTTTGAAGGTTTAGGCGATAATACTCCCTTCTGGAATATTTCTACTGGCATAGTAATGTTGATGGGTCGATACCTTCCAATTATAGGTCCAGTAGCTATAGCGGGCATTTTAGCGAGAAAAAAGTTTATCCCCGAAAGTGCAGGAACGCTCAAAACAGATACTTCAACTTTTGGTTTGATGATTTTTGCAGTAATTGCTCTGGTGGCGGCTCTCTCATTTTTCCCTGCTCTCACACTCGGACCAATTGCTGAATATTTTTCACTAAAATAGGAGTATTATTCATGGCATGACTTAGGGGAACGCCCAGTTTTATGCTATGAATTGACTAATAAAAAATAAAGAAAATGAAAGCTCAAAATACATCATTATTTCAAAAAGAGTTACTCAAAGAGGCTTTTGGACAGTCTTTTGTCAAACTCAATCCTTACATAATGTTTCGTAATCCCGTCATGTTTACGGTTGAAATTGGAACAGCAGTTATGTTAGGCGTATGCTTGTGGATATTATCGGGTGAAACCACACAAGGCAGTTTTACTTATAACTTTATCGTATTTTTAGTGCTATTCTTAACGCTACTTTTTGCCAATTTTGCCGAAGCAATCGCAGAAGCACGGGGCAAAGCACAGGCGAATAGTTTAAGAAAAACTCGTGAAGAAACGCCAGCAAAATTAGTGGTAACGTTGGGTGATATATATCTTAACGAAATAAAAATTGTGCCATCTTCACAACTCAAAAAGGGGGATGTTTTCTTGTGCGAAACGGGTGATACAATTCCTACGGATGGTGAAATTATAGAAGGTTTAGCCACTATTGATGAAAGTGCAATTACGGGTGAATCTGCCCCAGTAATTAGAGAATCGGGCGGTGATAAAAGTTCAGTTACGGGTGGAACGAAAGTTTTATCCGACAAAATAAAAGTCATCGTTACTACCGAACCTGGCGAGAGTTTCTTAGACAAAATGATAGCTTTGGTAGAAGGGGCAAGTCGCCAGAAAACTCCCAATGAAATTGCTCTTACGATACTTTTAGCTGGATTTACTTTGGTTTTTATCATCGTAACGGTAACCCTAAAACCGTTCGCTGATTATGCTCATACACCTATTACCATTGCCGCTTTTATTTCGTTATTTGTGTGTTTAATTCCAACAACTATTGGCGGTTTATTATCTGCTATTGGTATTGCAGGAATGGACAGAGCCTTGCGGGCAAATGTTATCACAAAAAGTGGAAAAGCCGTGGAAACAGCGGGTGATATTGACGTTTTATTATTAGATAAAACAGGAACAATTACCATCGGAAATAGAAAAGCAACCAATTTTTATCCTGCCAATGGCGTAGATGAAAAACACTTTATCAATTGTGCCGTTTTGAGTTCAATGTCGGACGAAACGCCCGAAGGAAAATCAATTATTGAATTATCAGGAATTAAGCCTGACAGTTTGAAAGTTGACAATCCAACGTTCATAAAATTCACGGCAGAAACCAGAAGTTCTGGCATTAATTTTGGAAATATTAGAATTAGAAAAGGAGCCTCCGATGCGATTAAAAATTTGGCATTAAATGCAGGAAATCATTATCCAACTGAAACTCAAGGAAGAGTTACAATGATTTCAAGCAACGGAGGAACGCCTTTGGTTGTCTGTGAAAATGAACAAATTCTGGGCGTAATTGAATTACAAGATATTATTAAACCAGGCATTCAAGAGCGTTTTGAACGTTTGAGAAAAATGGGAATTAAGACCGTAATGGTAACGGGAGATAATCCTTTGACAGCTAAATTTATTGCCGAAAAAGCAGGAGTTGATGATTTTATTGCGGAAGCAAAACCTGAAGATAAAATGAATTATATCAAGAAGGAACAGCAAGAAGGCAGATTAGTAGCGATGATGGGCGACGGTACAAATGATGCCCCTGCTTTAGCACAAGCCGATGTAGGCGTAGCAATGAATAGCGGAACGCAAGCGGCAAAAGAGGCAGGAAACATGGTGGATTTAGACAATGACCCCACTAAATTAATTGAGATTGTGGAAATTGGAAAGCAATTATTAATGACTCGTGGTACGCTTACAACATTCTCAATTGCCAATGACGTTGCTAAATATTTTGCTATCATTCCAGCTCTATTTATCGTGGCAATTCCTTCGTTGCAAGGCTTGAATATCATGAATTTACATAGTCCAGAAAGTGCAATTTTGTCAGCAGTAATTTTTAATGCCATCATCATTCCATTTTTGATTCCATTGGCGTTGCGTGGCGTAGAATATAAACCGATTGGAGCAAGTGCTTTACTCCGCAGGAATTTATTGATTTACGGTTTGGGAGGCGTTATTGTACCTTTTATCGGTATAAAATTAATTGATATTTTAGTATCAGTATTTATTTAATCTCATTTGTAGGGGCGTATGCGATACGCTCCTACAAACACAAAATTCAAAATCATGAAAACCAATATATTTCCAGCCATAAGATTAACATTATTCTGTGCATTATTCTTTTCGGGAATCTATACAGTCGCTATCTTAGGCATCGCAAAATTTACCCCAAATAATGGTAAAGGCCAAATTATTACTCAAAATGGCAAGACTTATTACAGCAATATTGGGCAGTCATTTACGCAGGACAAATACTTTAATTCTCGTCCATCTGCCGTTAATTACAACGCCGCAGGGTCGGCGGGAAGTAATAAAGGACCAAGTAATCCTACCTATTTAGCTGAAGTTCAAGCCAGAATTGACACTTTTATGGTTCATAATCCAGGCATTAATAAAGCGGATATTCCTTCAGATTTAGTAACGGCAAGTGGTAGTGGTTTAGATCCAAATATTTCCGTAGAAGGAGCTAAAGTTCAGATAAAACGCATCGCTAAAGTTCGGAATATTTCGGAAGAAAAATTATTGGAACTTGTTGATAAGCAAACAGAAAAGCCATTATTTGGTTTGATGGGAACTTCAAAAATTAATGTGTTGAAATTAAATTTAGCCTTAGAAAATAATAAATAAAAAAAATTAGCACGCATCAGAAACTCTCCGTTTGTGTGCAACAAAAGAAGCAAAATAGATATGAAAACTTTATTTTTATTCGTATTAACTGTATTAACTTTTACAGCAAAAGCACAAACCGACAGTACTAAATCGCCTTTTAAATTTAGCGGATATTTGGAAACTTATTACAGTTATGATTTTGGAAATCCACTCAATCACAACCGACCAGGATTTATTTATTCGCACAATCGACATAATGAGGTAAGTTTAAATTTAGGATTTATAAAAATGGCGTATGAGAAGGATAACGTAAGAGCAAATTTAGCCTTAATGACAGGTAGTTATGCCAATGCAAATCTTGCGGCAGAACCAGGCGTTTTGAAAAATATCTATGAAGCCAATATTGGTTTTAAAGTTTCAAAAACAAAAGCAGTTTGGGTGGATGCTGGTATCTTTGCCTCGCACATTGGTTTTGAAAGTGCCATTGGAAAAGATTGTTGGAGTTTAACCCGTAGTATTTTAGCAGATAATTCTCCTTATTATGAAAGCGGTATAAAGATTTCTTATAATTCAGATAACGGGCAATTATTCCTAAGTGGCTTATTCTTAAATGGTTGGCAACGAATTCAACGAATTGACGGAAATAATACACCTGCTTTTGGTCATCAATTAACGTATAAACCGTCGTCGAAAGTTACGTTAAATAGTAGCTCTTTCATTGGTAGCGACACACCCGATAGCACAAAAAGAATGAGATATTTCCATAATTTTTATGGCATTTTTCAATTGAATGAAAAAATAGGATTAACCCTTGGATTTGATGTAGGAATGCAACAAAAAGCCAAAGGAAGTTCTGAATATAATACTTGGTATTCGCCCGTGGCAATTCTGAAATATTCGCCAAGTAATAAAATGAATGTTGCTTTTAGAGGTGAATATTATTCGGATAAAAATCAAGTTATTGTATCCACAGGCACTTCAAACGGCTTTCAGACGTGGGGATATTCTGTAAATTTTGATTATAATATTGCTGATAATTTGATGTGGAGAATTGAGGGAAGAGGATTAAATAACAAAGACCAATCTTTTGTAAATGACAATAAACCCAGCAGTCAGAATTATTTTATGACGACTGCCTTAGCCTTTTCTTTCTAAATGTCCGAAAAAGACCAAACCGTCCAGCATTTTCTTGATTTGATTAATAAGTCGAAACAAGGTAAATTCAAGATTTATATCGGCATGAGTGCGGGCGTAGGGAAAAGTTTCAAAATGTTGCAAGAAGCTCATACACTTTTACGCAACGGAATTGATGTAAAAATCGGTTTTATCGAAACGCATAACCGCAAAGAAACCCATGATTTGTTGGACGGTTTGCCCATTATTCCAAGACGAAAACTATTTTATAAAGGTAAAGAATTGGAAGAAATGGATATGCAAGCCATTATAAATGCTCGCCCAGAAGTGGTAATTGTCGATGAATTAGCCCATACAAATATTGAAGGAAGTAAGAATGAAAAACGTTGGCAGGACGTTCTGGACATAATTGCTGCGGGAATAAATGTGATAAGTGCCGTTAATATTCAGCACATTGAAAGTCTGAATCAAGAGATTAAAAACATTACAGGAATTGAGGTAAAAGAGCGAATTCCTGATAGTGTACTTTCGCAAGCAGATGAAGTTGTAAACATAGATTTAACCGCCGATGAACTTATTACCCGACTCAAAGAAGGCAAAATCTACACGCCTGATAAAATTGAAATATCCCTCAAGAATTTTTTTAAAAGCGAGCAAATTCTTCAATTGCGTGAATTAGCTTTGAAGGAAGTTGCTTCGCAAGTTGAACGAAAAGTTGAATCGGAAGTACCCCGAACAAATGTACTTAAACACGAAAGATTTTTGGCGTGTATTAGTACAAACGATAGTACTGCCAAAACGGTCATCAGAAAAACCGCCCGATTGGCCAATTATTACAACAGTAAATGGTATGTTTTGTACGTTCAAAAACCTGAAGAAAGTGCCAGTAACATTTCTTTAGATAAGCAACGACATTTGATAAATAATTTCAAATTAGCAACACAATTGGGAGCAGAAATTATTAAAATAGAGAGTGAATCTATCGCAAAAACCATTATTGAACAGGCTGAGTCAAGGGGAATTTCAACGGTTTGTATGGGTAAACCACACCTAAGTTTATGGAGAATCATTTTAGCGACTAATGTATTCAATGAGTTGTTAAATAAATTGTCTTCAAACAATATTGACTTAATTATTCTTTCTTAACTAACTGACTAACAATAGCTTAATTATTATATTCTATATTTCCATGAAAATTAAAACCAAACTAACATTAGGTGTAGGACTTTTATTCCTAATGATTATTATACTCAGTGCGATTGGGGCTTTATACATTAATGCTTTAAAAAGAGACACTGAAAATATCTTGGTTGCCAATTACAAATCCTTAGAATATTCAAGTAATATGCTTTTGGCTTTGGAAGAAAATACAAATAATTCATTACGAGATTTTGAGTTGAACTTAAAAAAGCAAGAGAAAAA
>JANXRS010000366.1 GCA_025356745.1 Arcicella sp. | reverse complement strand
GATCACTACCTGAATGGGTGCTAAGCGAGGCGGTAAAACCAAGCCTTCATCATCGCTGTGGCTCATGATTAAAGCGCCCATCAAGCGAGTTGAAACCCCCCAGGATGTAGCCCAAACGTATTCTTTGGTATTCTCTTTAGTAACATATTTTACGTCAAAAGCTTTGGCAAAATTTTGTCCCAAAAAGTGCGAAGTTCCTGCCTGCAAAGCCCGTCCGTCTTGCATCATGGCTTCGATACAATACGTTTCTTCTGCTCCTGCAAAGCGTTCATTGGCACTTTTTCGTCCACGAACCACGGGAACTGCCATAAATTCTTCGGCAAATGTGGCGTAAACTTCCAACATTTTTTCAGTCTCCTCAATTGCTTCTTCTTTGGTGGCGTGTGCCGTATGTCCTTCTTGCCAAAGGAATTCAGTAGTCCGTAAAAATAGGCGAGTTCTCATTTCCCATCGCACCACATTTGCCCACTGATTTATCAACAAAGGCAAATCACGGTATGATTGAATCCAGTTTTTGTAAGTACTCCAAATAATAGCTTCCGACGTGGGGCGGACAATTAATTCTTCTTCCAATTTTGCTTCTGGGTCTACCATCAATTTCCCAGGTTTATCAGGGTCATTTTTAAGACGATAATGCGTTACGATGGCACATTCTTTGGCGAATCCTTCAGCATTTTTTTCTTCAGCTTCAAACAAACTCTTCGGAACGAACAAAGGGAAATAGGCGTTTTCATGTCCTGTTTCCTTAAACATATCGTCTAAGGCACGTTGCATTTTTTCCCAAATGGCATATCCATAAGGTTTGATAACCATGCAACCACGCACGGCAGAATTCTCGGCTAAATCAGCCCTTTTCACGAGTTCGTTATACCACTCTGAATAATTTTCGCTACGTTTTGGTAGGCTTTTGCTCATTTTTTTACTAAGGTTTTAGTGGTTAAATTTTAGGATTCGTCGAAATATTTGTATTTAATATCAGTGCCTAATTCCAAAATTCATAAACCACTATTTATTCATAATCTGTTATTACAATAGAAATTTTACTCATTATTTCACTCGTTAATGCTGAGAGGTGCTATTTATAAAACTAATTACATTCTAATCCATTATCTTGTGCAAATCAATTTTTATCTCATAAATTCGTTATAAGCAATGAGGGTAATAGAAAAATTAATTGTCTTGTATTTAGGTTGTGATTTTAATTTAGTTAAAATCACAATTTTAACTTACTGACAATCAATTGTTTATAATTATTACTACTTAAAAGTAATTACCTAAAAATTAAACTTGAACATTCAAAGAAATTATTTTGTTAATGAGGTGTTAAATCTGTTGCAAAGATAAGTTTTTGTAGTAAGTTTGACACGAAATATGAAGGCAGTAATTGAAAAAATAAAAAAATACCTATTTCTGGCATACATTTTTAGTTACATTATTTGTACTTAATTTTAAAAACATAAGGTCATGAACATTCAACAATCCATAAAATTCTTTTCAGCCGTTGCGTTGATGAGTTTTACTTTGGGATGTAGTTCCTCTAAGCAAGTCGCCAAATCTTCCAATAATTCGCAGGTTTATGACGATATGTATGCTTCTGCCGATGAAACTCGCCCAGCATCTTTAACAAGTCGTGAGCGTTATCAGCAAAATCAAGATGATGAATACGTCGCTCGCAATCCTGAATACAGAGGACAGAACAACAGCAAAGCACAAAGTACAGATGAATATTATTCAAAAAATTGGATAAATTCTCGAGAGTATTATCAAAACCAAAGTCCTTACGGTAACAATAATTATAATAACGCTGGTAATAATGGTTACGGCAATTATAATAATGGTTTTAATTCCCCTTTCAATAATTACAGTTCTGGCTTTAATAGCTGGTACGGAAATCCTGGTATTTCATTCGGTTTAGGATTTGGAAGTAGATTCGGGAACTCATGGAATAGATGGGGTGGTGGATATGATGCTTTTGGTTACAGCCCTTATGGTTTTGGCGGTGGATACAGTCCATTCGGCAATGGTGGAGGTTATAATAATTCATTTGGATACGGTGGTTTCAGTCCATTTAATTCGTTTGGATACGGTGGATTTAGTCCTTATGGATATGGCAACAGCTTATATGACCCATACAATAGCTATTATGGAAGAGGTTACGGAAATACGTATGTGTATAATTACGGAAGTAACGTAACGGGAGCAAACGGAAATTATAGCAATCCACGCACACCAATGGTAAGAGATACTTATTCATCGTCTTCTTACAATAGCGATTATAATACTAATCGTAATGGAAATACTGTAATTCGTGGTAGTAGAACTGATAACACTAATACAGGAAATAGTAACGGGAATAGCGATTATTATTCTCGCCCAAGACGTGACAATGGATATAGCGGTGGAAATAACAGCACTACTACAACCAATTCAAACGCAAACAATCGCTCGAATAGCTCTTGGAATTGGTCTAATGGTGATTCAAACTCAAATCAATCATCAGGGACAAATCGTACACAAAGTTCATCGACTCCATCATGGGGAGGGAATTCATCGAGTGGTAGCTCATCAGGTGGAAGTAGCTCTGGTGGTAGTGGAGGCGGTGGCTCAAGAGGACCAAGATAGATTATTAACAAAAAATTAATATAAAAAAGTCTTCTCAAACAGCAAATTGAGAAGACTTTTTCGTTTATAGTATAGAGGAGATTAAGATTTCAATTGTCCTATTTGTCCTTACTTTCTTATCCTTCATTATTCAAAACCCATTAAATACATGAAAATCTCATTAGGTTTTTTTGCCCTATTATTTACCTTGTCTTCGCTTCAAGCAACAGCACAAGACAATAGTTATGAGGCCTTAGCAAAGATGTTTTCGCAACCTACTACAACGGGTTCAGCACGTTTTCAAGCAATTGGTGGCAATCATTCTGCCTTAGGAGCAGATGTTAGTTCAGCAGCAGGAAATCCTGCGGGTTTGGGTTTTTATACTCGTTCAGAATTTAGTTTTACGCCTGCTTATCAGAGTATTAGTAATAGTTCAATTTATGCCGTTGAGCCAAATCGTACTACCAATTCAAACGTAAATAATTTTAATATTGCCAATATTGGCGTTGTTTTTGCTGGAAGCGAACCTTCTTATCGAGAAGGTTGGAGAGGCTCATTTGCTATTTCTTATTCAAGACAAAATACACTTTTTAATAACATCAATTTTTCTGGAACTGGAGCCACTAGTTCCATTACAGATAGTTATGCAGAGTCTGTAAATCGTCAGATTCAAGGCGGAGATTTAACGCAAAATGGTTTATTGAATGGGTTGAATAATGGTGCTCCTAATAATTTTCCAAGTAGTTCTAGTTTGTATTATTGGGGATACTTAATTAATGCAGTAAATAATTCAAATACTCCTTTTATTGGGACTGAACCTAATGCAAAAGTTAATCAAAACTTTGATTTTCAATCAACAGGACGAGTTAGTCAATGGACACTTGCCTATGGAGGAACTGCCAATGAGCATTTTTATATTGGAGGTAGTTTAGGGATTCCAAGTTATCATTATGAAGCAGTAAAGAATTTTTCAGAATCTTATCAAACGTATCAAGAAATTAAAGGGTTTACTGATACTCGTTTGTTAACTTCAAGTGGAAGTGGTATTAATTTAACGATTGGAGCAATTATTAAACCAAATGATAAAATTCGTTTTGGTTTAACGGTCGTAACGCCAACTTGGTATGATGTTGATGAAACAAGTTCAACCTCATTTAATGTCAATGTTGATGCTAATAAAGGAATAAATTTAGGAGCGAAGCCAGACCAAACTATTTTAACCAGATTAGGTACTGTCGGATATAAAACAATTAAAAAAGGGAATGATACTTTTATCACTAGTATTCCAAAACTTTCAACCGAGACGTATCAAGATAATTACCAACTTAGAACACCTTTAAAAGTAAGCGGTGGGGCGGCAGTGTTTTTCAAGAAAAAAGGATTTATTTCTGCTGATATTGAATATGTGGCTTACAAAGGAATGAACATCAGCACGCAAGACCAAAATTCTCCTATTTATAATGATTTGACTAATTCAACTGATAATGTCAAATTGTTTTATAATAATGTACTAAATATGAAAGTTGGTGGAGAATACAGAATGGGAAATGTGAGTTTGAGAGGAGGTGTTAATTTTTTACAAAATCCGTACACTACAGCTTTTGATAGAAGTAAAACAATTGACCGTTCACAGATCATTTATTCTACTGGCATTGGATATAGAACCAATGAGTTTTATGTTGATGTGACAGGAATGTATGGAAGCACACAGGTCTCATACACGCCTTACAGCTTGGCAAATAGTTCTGACTTTGCTTCGGCAAAAATTAATAATAGTTATGTGAAAGGATTGGTGAGTTTTGGGATATTTTTCTAAGATAGAATAATTAAAAATGCCTTTCCAGAACTGGGGAAAGGCATTTTTAATTTAGACGATTTCATCTAATAACCACAAAATTTGATCCACGTCAATGCTTCCATCTATCTGAATATCAGCTTGTTTATAGTACTGAAAACGATCTTCATAACGTTTTTTAATGTTAGCTAAAAGTTCTTCTTGGGAAGTAGTCTTGTTAATTAATGGACGATTATTGGCATCTGACTTTTGAATTCTTTTCAATAAATCTTCGGGTTCAACATTCAAGAAAATACTTATTCCATTTGCCTTAATAAAATCTATTCCACTGTGAAAACAAGGCATTCCTCCACCCGTTGCCACAATTAGTTTCTGATTTGGTTGAATTCCTCTCAAAATCTTATTCTCAACCAAGCGAAAATAATCCTCCCCTTTATATTGAAAAATATCAGAAACGGTCGTAGTTTCTTGATTTTCAATTAAATCATCAGTATCAACAAATTGAAAGTCAAGGCGTTTAGCAAGTTGCTTGCCCAATGTACTTTTGCCCGATGAAGGCATTCCTAATAAGAAAATATTTTTCATTTTAAATTACTTAACTAATACTAAAATTTCCTCCTTAGTAGGCACATCAGCATGAGCCCATTTTCCTTGCACAATTCCATCTTTAATTAACCATAGTGAAGGATTTGCTCTTCCAATGGTTTTCAAAACCTTTGTATCTGAACTTAATGCAGGTATTCCTAATTGAAATTCGTGACGAAAATTTTCAACTTCTTCTTCAGGCGAGCCACTCAAAAGCCATACTTTTACATCTGTTCCTTCTAAGCTTTTCGCCAAATCACGAATTTTATCCATATCGTCTGTACTTGCTTTTGCCACTACGGGAACAATAATCATCAATTTTTTACCCACAAAGCTTTCTGCCTTATAATCAGTAGAATCACCATCTTTCCAAATATTATAATCCGTAATTTTTGCTTTGGCCGCCTCTTCATTCAAAGTAATCATTTGCTTGAATTTATAGGTAGTATCCGTAGGCATATCGTTGAGTTCTATTAATTTACCGTCCTTTTCGTAGATATATTTAAACTTCAACGGCTCGGATGGCTTCATATTTTTTGGTATATCTTGTCCAACTGCATACGGAAGTCCATCATAAGGAGGAAGAAATTTAACGGCATAAATGGCTAAAAATGCACAGAAAACAATCGATACTCCTACCCACATTCCTGTTTTTTTATCTGCAAAAACATCCCGTTGCCAAAGGATTATCAAGATAAAAAATAACAAAACCATATCTTTCCAAAAAGATGTCCAAGGTTTTAATTTGATGGTTTCGCCAAAACAACCGCAGTCGGTTACTTTATTAAAATATGCCGAGTAGAAAGTTAAAAAACCAAAGAAAATAACAGTGGCTAACAATATCCAAGACGCAGTTTTAAGTTTATATTGCACTAATAGACATACCCCCAAAACTAATTCCAAAGCACACAAAAAGATGGAAACATACAAGGCATAAGGAACCCAAAAGTGCCAAAAACCTGCCATAAAAGGAAAATCAGTAGCGAATACATCAAAATATTCCTCTAATTTAATTTCAGTTCCAACGGGGTCGTTGAGCTTAATAAGTCCCGAAAAAATAAAGATAATACCAACAAAAATTCTGGAAAAATGAGCTAAAAACTTCATAATGTATAAGCCGACGTTTCTACATCGGAAGGGATAAATTTATGTATTCTACTAAATTAGTGCTTAAAAATTACGTGTGTTGTTAATGAAAAGTTAAAACCTAAAATCTCATTTTAATCATACAGAAAACCGCATAATTCATCATATCTTGATAATTCGCTTCCACGCCTTCCGAAACTAATGTAACTCCTTGATTATCTTCAATTTGCTTGGTTCTAAAAATCTTCATTAAGATTAAATCTGTCATCGAACTTACCCGCATATCACGCCATGCTTCGTCGTAATCGTGGTTTTTATCCTTTTGAAGATTCAACGTTTCTTCCACTTGTTCATCATACAAATCACTCAATTCTTGTTCCGAAAATTCGTTTTTTTCAGAATTAACTAACTTTTTTTGAATCAAAGCAATCACACAATAATTAATAATTCCGATGAATTCTCCTTCAATGCCATCTTCAATTTTCTGAACACCTTTTTCTTGAATAGAACGAATGCGTTGAGCTTTAATAAATATTTGGTCGGTAAGGCTTGGAAGGCGTAAAATCCGCCAAGACGTGCCATAGTCTTTATTTTTTTGTTGGAATAAGGTTTTACAAATGGAGATAATTTGTCGATATTCTATTTCTGTTTTAGTCATTATTAGCTATGAGCTTTCAGCTATGAGCTATAAGCCTACTGTTTTATTAATGCTGTAATTCTATAAAAACTCAAAGCTCATAGCTAAGAAAGTACAAAAGTACTCAACGTTTTATAGACATCATTGATATTTTCGCCTTTACGAAAATCTTTTTGGATAGGACTTTCAGAGCCTTTTATCCAAATCAAAATTTCAGCATCAAGGTCGAGAAGGCTGGCAGAGCGTTTTGAGAAGTAATTGATTGACTTGTAAGGAATTGTCATAAAGTCGGTTTTTGAACCTGTAACGCCTTGTTTATCAACTAAGATCAATCGTTTGTTCGTAAAAACAAACATATCCCGAATCAATTTAAAAGACTTAACAATAGTTTCGCCTTCAATTAAAATTGATTCAAATTCGTGTGCTATTTTGTCAGGGGAAACTTCCGAAGAATTTCCCATCAAAGCGTTTAAAAGTCCCATGATATTTTTTTTTAATTGTTGAATTTTTTGTAAAAATACGGCTGTGGTTTGGGATTTGCAATTTTAGGGTTTATAAATTGGTATTCTAAAATTATGCTGAAACGTTTTTTATTTTCTTGAAATGATTAGTTTTGTGGAGATAGAGATATTTTCAAAAATAAACACCCTAAAAATGAATAAAGACTTTTTTATAAACCAACTTGATGAAATAATGATTGGGTTTAATATTATACAATCCAAAGCTCAGTATAAAGAAGATTTATCTGGAAACGTTACACAACAAGAAGTTTCATTATGTATAACAAGATCAAAAGCCGCTGTTGCAAGGATATCAGGTATTAAATCAGAATATTATAAGGATATTGAAAGTGTTTTAGACAGGACAAATATTCATGATGGCAGAAAACTTCTTCGTATCATGGGAATTGTTGTTGCTTTAAGAATTGATCTTGATAATGGATATTTAAAATCAATTAGCGAAATAATTCAATCAGAAGTTTTCTCTGATTATTTGGAAATGGCTGAACATCTCTTACAAGAAGGTTACAAAGACCCTTCTGCTGTATTAATTGGTTCTACATTAGAAGTCCATTTAAGAGAATTATGTATAGCAAATGATGTTAGCACTGAATTGTTAAATAATAAAGAAAAACTTATTGCAAAAAAAGCCGATGTAATGAATGCAGATTTAGCAAAATTAAATGTTTATTCAGGAGCATATCAAAAACAAATAATTGCATGGTTAGGAATTAGGAATTCAGCAGCTCATGGAAAATATGATGAATACTCTACCGAAGAAATAAAATTAATGTTACAAGGAATTCGACAATTTATATTGGTAACCAAATAATCTCTTTTACTTGAGTTTAGAAATTCAAAAAATGCTAATCAACCTAAAACAAACCCTCCTCGACCTCACAAAACCCCGTATCATGGGAATTTTAAATATCACACCCGATTCTTTTTATGAAGGAAGTCGCTTTACTGATTTGTCGAAAATTTTAACCCAAACTGAAAAAATGCTTTCGGCAGGAGCAACATTTTTAGATATTGGTGGGCATTCAACTCGCCCAGGTGCAACACCCGTCAGTGAAGATGAAGAACTCAAACGGGTCTTGCCAGTCGTGGAAGCCATTATTCATAATTTCCCTAAAGCCTTGATTTCAATTGATACTTTTAGGGCTTCCGTAGCTCAAAAATGTGTGGAGATAGGTGCTGTGATGGTCAATGATGTTTCGGGGGGGATTTTAGATGATAAAATGTTTGAAACAGTGGCAAAATTAAATGTTCCTTACGTATTGATGCATAGTCGTGGAACGCCCGAAACAATGAATCAGCTCACTGATTATCAAGACTTAGTAACGGATATTTTGGATAATTTACAGAAGAAAATTTATCAATTACGACAATTAGGACAAAAGGACATCATTATAGATTTAGGCTTTGGATTTGCCAAAACAGCCGACCAAAATTATGTGCTTCTCAATCATTTGGAAGACTTTAAAATCTTAGATTGTCCGATGTTGATAGGTGTTTCGAGAAAGTCAATGATTTGGCGAAAACTCAATATTTCACCCAACGATTCTTTGAATGGAACCACTATTTTAAACACAGTTGCCTTGATGAAAGGTGCAAATATTTTGCGAGTTCATGATGTACAGGAAGCATTTGAGGTGGTTAAATTAATGGCTTTTTTGGAATAAAATATTTGCTTTTTAACTTTCCGAAAGTTTTAATCCACAACGAAGATATTTCGGAAAGTTTAGCAATTTTCTTTTACGTAGTTATTAGCAATTGAGCTAACAAATAATCTGCAATTAATACAGCAATACAACTATTTGTTACCGCCTTCGTACTTGACTGCCCTACTTCCAAAGCTCCTCCGCTTGTGAAATATCCTTGAAAAGAAGAAATTGTTACAATTAAAAACGCAAAAACTACGGCTTTAATTAAGGCAAAAGGCACGTTGAAAGGTTTGAATTCATATTGAATCCCTTGAATGTATTCCTGAGGGGAAATTGCTCCTGTGAGCCATCCAGCTAAATAGCCACCCCAGATAGCGAGAAATGCTGCTAAAGTTACTAACATTGGAAACACAATTATTGCAGCAATTATTTTAGGTAAAACTAAATAAGAAGTCGAATTTATTCCCATCACTTCCAGTGCATCAATTTGCTCAGTTATTCGCATAGTACCTAATTCTCCTGCAATATTTGAACCTACTTTTCCTGCCAAAACGATGCCCGTAATGGTTGGAGCAAATTCCAAAATCGTAGAATCTCGCACGATTAAACTGATAATATAATGAGGCACAAAAGGGTTATCTAAATTAGCGGCCGTTTGCACGCACGTAACCGCACCCAAAAAGAAAGAGACAATGGATACAATCAATAAGGAACCAATCCCAATGAGGACAGCTTCATCAAATACTAATCCAAAATAGACTTTGAATTTCTCTCTGTTTGTAAAAAGTTTTCCAACAAAAATTAGATAGCGACCTAAGACTGACATTTTTTTAATTTTAGAAGTTGAAGGGGTGTTAAAGAAATTAAAGAGTTAAAGAAATTAAAGAGTTAGAGAAGTTAAAGAGTTTAATAAGTTAAAAGGACAATATTTATTTAACTTTTAACAATTTAACTTTTCAACTGATATAACTTTACAAATAAAAGTAAAGATAATGAACAAAACGATAGTAGTAACAGGTGGAACGAAAGGTATTGGTAGAGCCATTGTTGATAAATTCGCTAAAGAGGGCTTTACCGTCTTGACTTGTGCAAGAACTGAGGAGGATAATTTCCCAGAAAACGTCCATTTTTTCAAAGCAGATATGTCTAAGAAAGTGGAGGTATTAGCTTTTGCAAATTTTGTCAAAACCACTGTAAATCAAGTAGATATACTCGTAAATAACACGGGATTTTTCTTGCCTGGACAAATTCATAATGAAGAAGAAGGCATTTTAGAAACCATGATTGAAACCAATCTTTACAGTGCCTATCACCTCACAAGAGCATTAGTTAGTGATATGATTGAACGAAAAGAAGGCTATATTTTTAATATTTGTTCAACAGCAAGTATTACGGCATACACTAATGGAGGTTCATATTGTATCTCGAAGTTTGCGATGCTAGGCATGAGTAAAGTCTTGCGAGAGGAATTAAAACCGCATCATGTACGGGTAACGAGTATTTTACCAGGGGCAACGCTCACCAATTCATGGGCGGGTGTGGAATTGCCAGCCGAAAGATTTATTGCCCCCGAAGACATTGCCCAAGTAATTTGGACGGCATACAATTTACCCGATTCAACAGTTTTGGAGGAGATTTTATTGAGACCGATGTTGGGTGATTTGTAGGATTAAAACGCAATCCCCAATTCCAAACCGACACTTGGAGCCTGTAATTTTGAAGATACCTTTTCTATTTTATTCAAAAATATGGGCTTAAAATAATCCACTCCAATTTGTTCAATAGCATTAAAATCCTTGCTGACAATATCATTTTCACGCTTAACAACAAACCAATAAGCAGCCTTTAGTTTAATAAAGATAGTCTCATTTTCATTTAACCATAATATTTTTTCAATAATAGGTCCTGCCAAAATACTATTCAGGTAAGCATCTACAACCTTATTTTCATAAAGATTTTTTATATCAGGAGATACTTTTGCAAAATCATCTATTTGTCGATTTATCTCTTCTAATTTTTCAGGTAAAATGCCATAGATTAGTCGTTTAGGAGTATCCTGAAGCGTAGCATTAAAGGTTTGAACAGTTCCACCAATCGAAAAATTCTTTCCCACATCTAATTTTAATTCTCCTCCAAATTTAATTTTGGGTTGAGCGACATCCCTTAAATATCCTAATTCATCGGCATATTCATTTTTAATTCTCTGCAATATCTCAAAAACAAGATTCTGATAACGTTTGGGCGTAAATCCTACGAAAGCAGCAAATTGCAATCTTTTATATTGCAATTCATACCCAGTATGTACTCCAATCGGAAATTGCGAACCTGCATAAATACGGTGCTGAAAATCAGACACTTCCGAACTATTAATGAAAGATTTTTGAGAAAGTACTGAAAAGGAAGAGAAAGATAAAAGTAAGAAAATAATATTTTTCATAAATTTTGAGATAAGATTTGTTGTTAATTCCAAAACGACTTTTACCGCATCTTATTACAAAAATAGAATTTGTGAATTACATTAAGTTAATTTATAAATCCTCATGTTTAAATCCCAGACTTATTATCAAGAAACCTTAAAACGAAAACCCTAATTCTACTCCAAAACTCGGTGCTTGAAACTGTGATGAAATCTTATCAATTTTTCTCAAGAATAGAGGCTTAAAGGATTCAATGGCCAGTAGTTCGTCGGTTGTAAAATCTTGACTATTAAGGTCATTTTTACGGTTTGCCAAAAACCAATATGCCAATTTTGTCTTTATAAAAAGAGTCCTATTTGAATCTAACCAAAAGGTTTTTTCAATTACGGGACCAGCCAAAATAGTGTTCATAAAAGCCTCTACTTTTTTGTTCTCATAAACATTTTTTGAATCGGGTTGATTACTCAAAAATCCTTCAATATAAATAAGATTTTCGGGTAAAATACCCGCTGTGATACCTCTGGGCGTATCGTTAATAGTAACGTTGAATGCTTGGGCGGTCGCTCCAAAAGAAAAACCTTTGCCAATATCTAATTTCAAATCACCCCCAAATTGTATTTTTGGACTCGCAAACTCTTTTAAATAATTAAATTCTCCTTGGTATTCAGGCTTAATTTTTCGTAAGATTTCAAATACTGGGTTTTGGTAATTTTTGGACATAAACCCCACAAAACCATTTATTTGCAAACGCTTATATTGTAGTTCATATCCAGTATGGATACGCAAAGGAAACATTGAACCTACATAGAAATGGTGTTGAAAATTTGTATTTTCAGAATTTTGAGAGAAGGTGGAAAAGTAAGAAAAAAATAAGATTAATAGGAAAAAAAATTTCATGTGGCTTTATTAAAAGATAATATTTTAGACAAGGCGTAAAGGTAAGGTTTATGGTGTAACAATCTTACCTTATTATAAATTTAGTAGACAGATTATCATTAGGCAGTTAAATGTTGGCTATTATTAATTACTCTTACTAAAAGTGTCTCATATATTAAGCTAAAACTGGTTTAACCACTTTTCCTGCCACATCCGTCAAACGATAACGGCGACCTTGGTGTTTGAAGGTCATACGCTCGTGGTCAATCCCCATGAGGTGCATAATTGTTGCTTGGAAATCATGAACATGAACAGGGTCTTTCAGTACGTTATACCCAAATTCGTCTGTTTCACCGTAGGTAAAACCTTTCTTCACACCCGCACCTGCCATCCATACGGTAAAACATCTTGGGTGATGGTCACGCCCGTAATTATCAACCGTTAATTTTCCTTGTGAATAATTGGTTCGTCCAAATTCCCCTCCCCACACCACGAGGGTATCATCCAACATTCCACGCTGTTTCAAATCTTTTATCAAGGCAGCGGAGGCTTGATCAACATCTTTTGCAAGCCCTTTTATGGCAGTTGGTAAATTTCCGTGATGATCCCAACCTTGATGATACAACTGAATAAACTTTACATCTTTCTCCGCTAATTTTCTGGCTAATAAACAGTTAGCAGCAAAAGTGCCAGGTTTACGAGCATCTTCACCATACATATCAAAAATATAATCGGGTTCTTTTGAAATGTCTAAAGTTTCAGGAACGGAAGTTTGCATTCGATATGCCATTTCATACTGACTTACTCTCGAATTTATTTCAACGTCTTTTACGTGATTAAACTGCTCGTGTTGAAGTTTTCCTAAATAATCTAACATTCTCCTGCGAGATGTTCTATCCATACCTTTTGGGTCGTTCAAATACAAAACGGGGTCTTTACCCGACCGAAACATAACGCCCTGATGCTCAGAAGGCAAGAAACCATTTCCCCATAATTTGGCGTAGAGTGGTTGGTCAAAATTATTTGAACGAGAAAGTAGTACGCAAAAATTTGGCAAGTTTTTATTATCCGAACCCAGACCATACGAAACCCAAGAACCAATACTCGGACGACCTGCCTGCTGACTTCCTGTTTGGAAAAACGTTACGGCAGGGTCGTGGTTAATGGCTTCAGTGTTCATCGTTTTAATGAAAGTCAACTCATCGGCAATTTGATGGTGATGAGGTAATAAATCACTCATCCAAGCCCGTGAATGACCATATTGAGCAAATTGTGTTTTACCAAAAGCCAATGGAAATGATTTCTGATTAGACGACATTCCCGTCAATCGCTGACTACCTCGCACAGAATCGGGTAGTTGTTGTCCAAACATTTCTTTGAGTTTGGGCTTGTAATCAAATAATTCCAACTGAGATGGAGCTCCCGATTGGAATAAATAGATAATTCGCTTAGCTTTGGGGGCAAAATGTGGTGCTTTCATGCCGTCTCCTGCAAGAGCTTCCGATGGATTAAGCATCGAACCCAGAGCAGCGGCTCCAAGCGTTAAACCCGACTTAAATAAAAATTCTCGGCGGCTTAATTGATGTTCAACTTCTTGTATATGATTTTTCATGATTTCTACTAATAATGTGTGGACGAATAGTCCATCGCTGTACACCGTCGACGAATGCTATTCGTCCCTACGAGCAAAGTTTCACTGTCATTATTTTTTTGTTGCATAAACCAACATTGTATTTATCTTGTCGTTTGTTTTAAGCCTTTCAACAAAATTGCTAAAATCTTCATTTAGAATCGGCTTTTCCTTTACTTGAACATAATAAAAAGAACCGTTATCATTTGGAAATATAATGATGGTTTGCCCAAATTGTAAATCAAATGCCTTCATACTTATCATCGCAAATCCTTTTTCATCTGGACTTTTAACACCAACAAAATCGAATTGTTGCTTTAATTTAAATGTACCTTGAAAGGTTAAGTAGGGAGAATTTCTTGAATTAACATCTACATTATCAATCGTTTTTATTGTATCCTTTGTAAAAAATACTAAACAGAAATCGTGTCTAAATTTCATTTTATCTTCTTTAGCACCAATATTTTCGCCTATCGAAACTCCACTGAAATTAAAATTATCTACTTTAAAATTAAAGAACTGTGTAAAAACATAAGTATCATACTTTTCAACAGGAAAGGCAATAGATTTTAATGGTTTTGCATTATCATACTTAAGCCGTTCTAAATCTTTTAAAAATAAGCCTTGATTCCATTTTTCGTGGTTTTGATTATTTTCCGCTTTTATTCTTAAAGAATCAATGATTGTTTGGCAAAAGTTTTCATGTTTTATTATTAATAATAGGGCAATAATTAAAATTATTTTTTTCATGTTTTCTTAATTTAAGTTGTTATGGAAAAAATGAGAACCTTTTAATGATTTATGAACTTAAAACATAATAACTACCTTTTTACCACCGTTCCATCAAAATTTATCAACGTCATTGCCAATACCGTATTTGCTGCTAATTCATTATGATTCAATGTTTTATCAACAATAGATTCCCCAATACTCAATAGTTCTTTTACTCTTTTGGGATTTTTTTGAATATCTTTTAATTCTTCCTCATACATTTCTTTCAAAATGTTTATCTCTTCTTTGCGTGGGTAACGTGATTCCATCGCCTTGTATGCGAGCGTAATGCGTCCCTCCTGCGTAGTGCCTCCCTCCCGCATCATGCGTTCGGCTAATTTACGAGCAGCTTCGTTATATTGCGGGTCGTTCATCATTACCAAAGACTGCAAAGGCGTGGATGTTTTTTGACGTTTTACTACACAAAAATATCGTTCAGGCGAATCAAAAGTTATGGCAGAGGGCGGTGGAGAAGACCGCTTCCAAATCGTATAAAGTCCTCTTCGGTATAATGAATCTCCATGATTTTGTTTATAAGTTGTTGCATTTCGAGTTGCCAAAGCCTCCCAAATACCAGCGGGTTGGTAGGGATAAACACTCGGACCCCCAATTTTATGTACCAGTAAACCACTTCCTTCCAACACTGCATCACGAATTTGTTCATGCGAATAACGGTAACTTGGTCCACGAGCCAACAGACCATTCTCAGCATCTATTTCCATCAAATCTTGCCTTTTAAAAGACGATTGTTGATAAGTTGCCGACATCACAATGAGTTTTTGCATGGCTTTTACGTCCCATTTTGATGCTCTAAATTGCGTAGCTAACCAATCTAACAATTCAGGATGTGAAGGCATTTCACCTTGATTTCCAAAATCATCAGCCGTTTTTGAAAGACCGTATCCAAAATAATTTTGCCAAAAACGATTCACTACCACTCTGGCAAACAAGGGGTTTCGTTCATCCAAAAGCCATTGCGTGAGTCCCAAACGGTTCTTAGGAAGGTTATCATCGAAAGGCAAAATTCTATTAATTACGCCAACGCCAACTTCAGTCGTAGGTGCATCATACGCTCCACGATTTAAAATAAATGTTTTGCGAGGCATTTTGAGTTCACTCATTACCATTACCTCACGAATATCCGTCAGTAATTCCGTTTCTTTAGCCCTGAGCTTTATTAAATTACGTGCATAAACATCAAAATAAGGGTCAAAATTGAGTTGATAATATTCAAAAAGTGATAGGTATTGTTGTTGCGTCCAATCTTTTTTGGTCATTTTCAAAATAGATGAAACTTGTTCCTTATTTTTAGCTATTCCTTCAACTTCAATGGGAGCGAGTTGTCGAGCATAAACTTTAAATTCATCAATGGCAAGATTATCAGTTGTTTCACGGAATTCCTTTCCAATCATTAGTGGCATATCTACCCAATGCGTTTTTTTCTCTCCGTAAGTTATTGA
>JANXRS010000323.1 GCA_025356745.1 Arcicella sp. | reverse complement strand
TTGACAACTTTTGGACGAGAAGGCAAGTTAGACAAACTTACTCCAATCAGACAAGGGGGAAGAGTAATCTCTTCCTCTTTGCTGATAAAATATAGTCTAATCAACCATTCTCAAAGTTGCATTTAACAATTGAATTCAAGGAGAGAAATGTTTATTTTCTCTAATTAAAATCTTAATAGACAAATTATCCATAAAACAGGTGAACTTTTTAAAATCAACTCGCTAAATTTGCCAACAATTTTATAGCTTTGGCGTTATCTATTAAAAATATTAACTATGGCAAAATATTCATTATCAATCAACGGTCAATCAAAAATGGTGGACGTTGAGGAAGACACTCCATTGCTGTGGGTACTTCGGGATACCTTAGAACTTACGGGAACGAAATATGGTTGCGGAATGGCTCAATGTGGAGCTTGCACAGTGCATCTAAACGGTGTCGCAACTCGCTCATGTGTGTTGCCTGTTTCGGTAATTGGCAATTCTAAAATTACGACCATTGAAGGACTTTCTGTCAATGGAACGCATCCCGTTCAAAAGGCTTGGAATGAAATTGATGTGCCTCAATGTGGTTATTGTCAGGCTGGGCAAATGATGACGGCCGCAGCTTTTTTGAAGGAAAATAAAAATCCAACCGATGCTGATATTGAAACGGCAATGTCAGGAAATATTTGTCGATGTGGAACGTATCATCGTATTCATGATGCTGTGAAGTTAGCGGCAAAATCATCTAAATAAATTCCTCAAAACGAACAAATAATATGGAAAATACAAATAATAATAGCCGTAGAAATTTCCTAAAAAATTCGCTGATGGCAAGTGGTGGTTTGATTTTGGGATTTAATTGGTTGAGCAATGAAACGCTTGCGGCCAATATTATTGAACAAACAACCGTTGAAAATATTACTTCAAATGCCTTTCTTTCGATTGCTCCCAATGGAATTATTACCATTTTTTCACCCAATCCAGAAATTGGACAGGGTATAAAAACAGCTTTTGCGGTAATTGTGGCGGAGGAATTAGATGCGGATTGGAAGAAAGTAGTAGTAAAACAGGCAAATTTGGATGCCAAAAAATATGAAAGACAACTGACGGGTGGCAGTGGTGCAATCAAGCACTCGTGGGAGCGACTACGCAAAGCAGGAGCAACTGCCAAACAATTATTGGTGGAAGCAGCGGCTCAAAAATGGTCGGTGGATGCTTCAACTTGTAAGACTGAAAATGGCTTTGTAATTTCATCCACAGGACAAAAACTATCTTACGGCGAGTTATCGGAGACGGCTTCAAAATTGCCGATTCCGAAAGAGGTAAAGTTGAAGAAAACGGAAGAATTTAAACTGATTGGACAAACCATAAAAAGCGTTGATAATCATGACGTTATTACTGGAAAACCCGTTTATGGGATTGATTTCAAAACGGAAGGAATGTTGCACGCCCAAATCCAGAGACCCCCAGCTTTTGGCTTAAAGTTGAAGTCTTTTGATGCTTCCGAAGTTAAGAAAATGTCGGGTATTATTGATGTGGTTTCGTTTGGTAATAAAGTGGCGGTAGTGGGCAAATCTACTTGGCAAATTATGAAGGCTCGGAAAGCCTTAAAAATTGATTGGGAGAAGGATAAAGACCTCGAAAGTGATTCCGACCACAACCGTATTTTTACGGAAATGATGGAAGGAAATAAGGCGGAAGTTAGAAGAAAAGATGGTGATGTTGAAAAAGCATTTAAGGAAGCTTACAAAGTGATTCAGGCAGATTATCAATGTCCTTTCTTGCCTCATAATCCGATGGAACCCATGAACTTCTTTGCGGATGTGAAAGAGAACAGTGTGAGATTAGCAGGTCCAACTCAAACGCCACAAAATGCCGTTGACCAAGTTTCCAAATTATTGAATATTCCCGCCGCAAATATCACGTTGGAATTGACAAAAATGGGTGGTGGTTTTGGGAGGAGATTGAACAATGATTATGCTTTGGAAGCTGCTGAATTATCAAGTATTATCAAAGCTCCCGTGAAAGTGATGTGGACTCGTGAAGACGACATGGGCGGTGGAATTTATAGACCTGCCGTGCGTTATCGCTTTAAAGCTGCGGTTGATAAAGCAGGAAATATGACGGGTTTTATGTTGCGAGGTGTAAGCATGAATGCGGGTAATTCAACCCGACAAGATAATTTCCCAGTAGGGGCAGTTGAAAATGTGTTGATTGATTCGGTGGACTATAAATCACCCATCACAACGGGACCTTGGCGGGCTCCAATTACCAATTTTCTGGCTTATGCTGAACAAGCATTTTTGGATGAAGTGGCAACGGCAGTTGGCAAAGACCCTATCCAATTTCGATTAGAATTATTGGCAAAAGTGAAGGAAAATCCGATTGGCAAGATTACTTACGAGCCTGACCGTTTTGAAAAAGTGATTAAAATGGCGGCTGAAAAATCTCAATGGGGTAAGTCAAAGAAAGGTAGGCATCAAGGATTTAGCGTCTATTTTTCACATAATTCTTATGTGGCTCAAGTGGCAGAAATTGAGATGAAAAAAGGTAAACCAACGCTCAAAAAAGTGTATGCTGTCACAGATTGTGGCATCGTGATTAATGAAAGTGGAGCAAGAAATCAGATCTACGGAGCTATTGTTGATGGAATTGGTCATGCCATGTACGGCAAATTAAGTTTTAAAGATGGTGTTCCACAAGAAACAAACTTCAACACTTACCGACTTATAAAATATAACGAAGTGCCAGAAATTGAAGCTCATTTTGTCAATAATGGTATAGACCCAACAGGCTTAGGCGAACCCGCTTTGCCACCAACAGGCGGTGCTTTGGCAAACGTGATTTTCAAAGCAACGGGTAAGCGAGTTTACCAACAACCTTTCGCAGAAAATCAACAAGTGGAGGGAATTTTATAGAAAATTTTGGTTTATATTTTATGTATAATTAAAAGACGGCATTGCTAAAAGTGATGTCGTTTTTTAATTATACATAAACTTATTTTTTATCTTTGTAGTTTAATAAAATCCGTACAAATCCATTCAATGCTGGCAGAATTACATTATCCCCAAAACTCATTAAAAGGCGAAGATTTAGATGAATATCTGGAAAAAGGTTGGTTCAGAATGGGACAATCTATATTTAACACTAATTTTTTAAAATTCAATGGTTTACTTTTTAGTGCAATTTGGTTAAGAATTAATTTATTGAACTTCAAACCCAGTAAAACGCAACAAAAACTTCAAAAACTTAATGCGAAATTCAATGTAGAAATAAATCCCTCCATTTTTCTTTCTCCAGAATATTTAATTCTTTTCAATAAATATAAAAATCACGTTCCTTTTGATGCCGCCCCGTCTTTAACTCACCTTTTGTTTGATGATAAATTTAGCAATATTTTCGACTCTTACGAAGTCTGTATTTACGATAATGAGAAACTGATTGCTTGCGGATTTTTTGACTTGGGAAAAGATGCTTCAACAGGTATTACATGCTTTTATGACCCTGATTATCAGAAATATAGCCTCGGAAAATATTTGATGTTTTTGAAAATAGATTTCAGTAAAAAGCAAGGAATGTCTTTTTTTTATCCAGGATATTTTGCTCCTAATTTTCCCATGTTTGATTATAAATTAGACTTGGCAAAGCCTTTTCTTGAATTTTTAGATTTAGCCACAAGCCAATGGAAACCTTTTGATGAATATGATTACTCAGAGACGCCTTTTGCTGAAATGACCCAAAAATTAGAAGAACTTTCAGTGTGTTTAACCAAACGAAATTTTGCTCATACCTTCCTAAAATATGAATACTTTGATGCTGAACTCTCCGCTACGATGAATCAAACTGGCGTTTTTGATTTTCCTATCTTTTTATTATGTTTTGAAAGAGATAATAGTGTTTCGAATCCATTGATAATTTACGATGTTATTTCACGGCAATATCATTTAGTAGTTTGTGATATTGTTTATCGCCTTAATAATGAGACGATTAAGGAAGATTTCTACAATGAAAATCTTTTACAAATGACACAGCATTTATTTGCAACGGAATCGGCAGAGGCAATGGCTTTAGTGGTTTCGAAGTCTTTGAAGAAGATAGTAGGAGTGGTGAATTCTTAGGAAGAAAGTGATTAATGTACTTCTCAAGGAATAAAAACAATTAAAATAACTTCTCTTTACAAGCGTTATCAGAACATTACTTAATTTGAAATTGAGATTACAACCACATGAAAAATAAAATCCTTCAAATTTTCTTCGTAATTGCCACAGTCGTGGGCTTGAATATCTTAGCCAATCACTTCTTTTTCAGATTAGACCTTACCGAAGAAAAACGTTTTACGATTAATAATGCCACAAAAAATCTGCTCAAAAACCTTGATGATGAGGTGTATGTGAAGGTGTATCTTACGGGTAAAGGTATTCCTGCGGGCTTCAAACGCTTAGAAAATGCTGTGCGAGAAACTTTAGACGAGTTCCAGATTTATGGAGGAACAAAAATAAAATATGCCTTTATTGACCTCAATTCGGAATATAAAGATGAAAAAACTCGCAATGAAAAAATTGTCCAACTAGCTCAAAAAGGCATTCCGCCTACGAATGCCATGGCAAATGAGGATGGAAAGAAAACCCAGAGTTTGATTATTCCAGGAGCTGTGATTACCTACAAAGGCAAAGAAATTGCAACACTTTTACTGAAAGGTAATAAATTATCGTCTCCTCAACAGATTCTCAATCAGTCTTATGAGGGCGTAGAATATCAATTGGCATCTGCCATCAAAAATGTTACGGCTACTCAGAAAAAAAAGATTGGATTTTTTGTAAATTATTCAAAATTACCTGCCGTCAATCAGTTAGATTTGATTGGTGCTTTAAAGAAAAATTACGAACTATATCCCGTTGATTTACGACAATCGCCTACCCTTGATGGTTTAGATGCTGTTTTAGTAATGAAGCCCGACCAAGTTTTTAATGATGATGATAAATATAAAATTGACCAATTTATCATTAACGGAGGTAAAGCGTTATTTTTCATAGATGCCGTTAAGGTAGATTCTGTGGCTCGTGAAAGGAGTTTGGCACAGATTCAGAGTGTAGGATTAGAAGATTTATTGTTTAAATACGGAGTACGCCTCAATCCAAACTTGATTAAGGATGCTCAAATGTGTGCTGCTATTCCTTTGGATGTGGGTAATTTTGGCAATAAAGCTAATATTCAACTTGTACCGTGGCAATATTATCCATTGATAAATACTTTCGGTAAATCCCCAATTGTTAAGAACTTAGATGCTATTTATACAAAATATGTTGGGTCGTTAGATACCGTCAAGGCTAATGGAATTTCAAAGATTCCTTTATTGATGACTTCAAGATATACTCAAATTTTGAAAGCTCCTGCGGTGATGAGTTATAATTTTGCCAATAAAAAATTAGATGCGAATGACTATAAAGCAGGAGTACAAATTGTAGGAGTATTGTTAGAAGGTAAATTTGAGTCCTTATTCACAAATAGAATCCTGCCAAGTGACTCTCGTTCAGTAACTTTCAAATCAGAAGGAAAATCTTCAAAAATTATTGTATGTTCAGATGGAGACATTCCCGTGAATGATTTCGACAAAACACAGAATATGCCTTTGCCTTTGGGTTTTGATAAATATTCAGGTAATACTTTTGCCAACAAAGATTTTGTCTTGAATGCCATTGATTATCTTTTGGATGATAATGGCGTTATCACGGCACGCAATAAAGAAGTAGTTTTGCGTCCGTTGGACAAAGTAGCTTTGCAAGATGAACGTGAATATTGGCAAATGATTAATCTCGTTGTTCCTATTGTAGTATTAATTTTGGCTGGTTTATTGAAAGGATATTGGCGAAAAAGGCAATATGCGTAACAATAATTATATTATTTTTGTAGCTAATTATCTGATTATCAAGGAAAATAAAATAATTGTTAATTTTAACTTATTTAGGCTTGCATAATTACTTGATAAGCCGTAATTTTGCACCACGTTAAAAAGAAACGGTAAATGGTTTAATAGCTCAGTTGGTTCAGAGCACCTGCCTTACAAGCAGGGGGTCCAAGGTTCGAATCCTTGTTAGACCACCATTAAGATTATTATTTTGGTTTAATAGCTCAGTTGGTTCAGAGCACCTGCCTTACAAGCAGGGGGTCCAAGGTTCGAATCCTTGTTAGACCACCAAAATTAAGCCACTCAGTTTGAGTGGCTTTTTTGTTTTCAGCCTTTCTCATTTTATCCTCCTCTACTTTTTTCTAAAATACTTTCCGAAATCTGTTACTAAATAAAAAACCTTTACGACTAAGTATTCGTAAAGGTTTTTTATGACTGCTTATAATATTTCATAGAACCCAATTCCCTTTAACGTCTTATCTCAAATCAAACTTATGTCTAATCTAACAACACATCGTGACGCTCTCTTGACCGTCGATTCTAAAAGAAATATTGCTTTATTTATTGACCGTATCGTCATGCTTAAAGGAGAAGGAAATTATACGCTCTTTCATCTCAGAGACGGAAAAACGAAGATGTATGCTCATTGTATTCACTCGTATGAGGAAATTTTACGAGCAAAGGGCTTCTTACGTGTACACAAATCGTTCATGATTAATCCGCAGTATGTGCTTAATTATAATAATGATGAAAGCCAGATAGTAATGGAAAATAACCTTATAGCTAGTGTTTCTCGAAGACGTAAAGGAGTTTTGAAAGAAGTATAAATAGTTGTTATTGCGAGTGAAAGGAAGCAATCTGTTTATTTATGGACAGAATATTCTAAACTTAATTGCATCAATCCCGCAGATTGCTTCAAGACGTTCGCAATGACAGTTTTCAAATATCAATAATTTAGAATAATCCTCCCCAATCGCTACTTGATTTTCTTAGAAAATTCTTTAGGTTCAAGCACTTTTATAATTTCTCCTAAGTATAAAATCTTACGTTCCAATTCGTAATTGCGTTGTATAACGGGAATGTTAGTAATGCTATAATTTGGGTCTTAGTAGGTATAATGTTTTTTCTCTAAAACTAGGATTGTAGCGAAATGACCTAATTTATTACTCCGCATTATCTGAATATTATTTTGGATAGTCCGCTTACGGATAGTTTCAATGCCCTAAAATTCATAGACAGTATCCGATACTTTTCGATTAAATCTTCCAACGTCCATTTTCTAAATTGGTTTTTCAGACAAGCATTAATTATTTTGTAACGGATTAGGGAATTTCGGTTTTTTAGATCATAAATTCACGATTTGCAATTTGCAAATCGTGAATTTATTTGTACATTAAAATTATTTTTTATCTACGCAAATAGGCTACGTAATGATTTTTTAAATATGTAATGTAAAATATAGATTTAGAAATGAAAATAAGAGCAAATACCACAGTTTTACTATATGTTTATGTTAAAACCATTGAGCAAAAATTATTAAAATTAAAGTTTTAAACAAATCAAAAATGATAAAGATAGAATATTATGATTCAATAGAATTGGAAAAACTCGACTATTTTAGAGAAAAAATGCGGGAACGTATTTTTTGTAAAAAAAGAAATGATGGTCAAAAAGATAAAAGAAATTATAGTAAAGTTGAGGAAAATATAAGTCAATTAGAGGAAGAATATCGACAGAAAGTGAATAAATTTATAGATAATGCTGAAAGATATAACATTCATCCTACTGAATTATCTAAACTTAAATTCCCTCTTTCCTTTTACCCATTTAGTGAACTAAATACTACGCCAGAATTTATGACTCTTTTTGAAGATACTGATGAGCCACTACAAGTCGTATCAAATGAAGGTGAATATTTTGAACAATCTTTTTTAGATGAATTGATAAAGAAATGGTTTGAAAGTAATGGAAAAGAATATCCTAAGGATAACACAGAGGTAGAATTCTTCTATGATTATGATTGGTCATTTATTCTTGGTATCAAAAAGAATTGTTTCAATAATGATATAGAAAAGATTAAAATGTATGAGCCTTTTGTATTCAAAGCAAGAATTTATACATATAGAAATAGCATGAAATCAGATACCCAAAATTTTAACTTATTAATTGAAAATTTTATAACAGACTCTGAACTTTATAAAAAGCAAATGGATGAATTGTTAGAAGAATCAATATATAGCGATAGGGGTAGTATTCTTGTAGATATAAATGATCCTGCCTTTATTTATAAATTAAATGGGCAAGATATTTATCAATTTACTTCTATACATTTTTGGGAGATTTATGATGAATTTATCCTTTTGCAAACTAATCAACCCAACTTATTTGGTGAAGGGGCTGAACTTATTTTAAAAGAATTGCATGAAATGTTTTTGAGGAAAGATGGGACTTATTGGGATAACTTTGAAAAATTTAAACTTAAAATACAACAACAATATTTCTATACTGCAAACGAAGAAAAAGGCTTACGTTTAGATTTATACAGAAATATATTAATTAATGATGATTTTGAAGGTGGTATATGGCATGGGTTTAAGCATTTTAAATCGAATGGCAAAACTTTATCTGCAAAGTCTGGAGGAGGGAAAAATTATGATGAAAATCACTTTTTTAATATGTTGAAAGAAGCATTTTTTGTTAAATCTTGGGGGAAGGATAAGAAAGAGAGATTAAATGGATCAATCCCTTACTCATCTACAGAAGGAGTATACACATTTGGTTTTCATGAGAATAAATGCTCAGACCCCAATAATGACGTTATATCAACACTTTATTCTTTAAGCACAACTAAATATAATCATATTTCCAAATGAGTTATTTCTATAATTTGTTTACTAATAAATTATATTAAGTCAGAATAAAGTTCAGCTCAATTACTAAAGAACTTAAAAAAAGGTTATCCTACAAAACATGGAGACAATTGTACGCTCGTGAGAGAAATATTATTTCTCGAAAAGGCGTGCCACTGTCTTTACTTAATCCATTGCAAACTATGACATACTAGTAATGTTGATGATAATTGATAACAAAAAATGAAAATAATCTTCAAAGCCATCGTGGGTAGTCAAGCCTACGGAACAAGCACGGTTGGGTCGGATACTGATTTCAAGGGCGTTTATGTACAGTCCACTCGTGAGTTGTTGGGGTTCAATTATAAGGAACAAATTGAGGTATCGAAAGATGAATGTTATTATGAAGTTAGGCGGTTTTTGCAATTGCTTAAATCTGCCAATCCTACGATGTTAGAATTGCTTTTTATGCCCGAAGATTGCATCATCGAAAAACATCCAGCTTTTGATTTGATTCTGCAACATCGAAATAAATTTTTGACTAAAAAATGTTTGCATTCTTTTGGTGGTTATGCCGTTGCCCAAATAAAAAAGGCGAAAGGTTTAGATAAAAAGATGAATTGGGAGAAAGATAAAATGGTTCGAAAATCGTTAATGGATTTTTGTTTTGTCTATCAAAATGGTAAAACTTTGCCTCTGAAAACCTTTTTAGTAGAAAATGATTTAGACGAAAAACGATGTGGATTAGTCAACTTGACCCATTTTAAAGATTGTTACGCCCTATATTATGATGTTTCCAAACAATGGGGTTATAGAGGAATTATGGCTGAAAATGGCGATAATATTAGACTCAGTTCTGTGCCGAAAGGGGAGAAGGACTTGACGATTTTGCATTTCAACAAGGAAGGATATTCGAGTCATTGCAAGGATTTTGTGCAATATACTGATTGGCTAAAAAACCGCAATACGCAACGATACGTGGATATTGAGACGCACGGACAACAAATTGATGGCAAAAATCTCTTGCATTGTCAGCGATTACTGGATATGGCTTTGGAGATTGCCGAACAAAAAACCATCATCGTCAGACGACCAAATGCTCAAGATTTATTAAAAATTCGCAAAGGAGAAATCAATTTGGAAAACTTTATGCAAAAAGCCGAACAAGACATTGAAAAGCTTAATGATTATTTCAAAAATAGTGATTTACCCGATGATGTGGATGAGAATTTTGTAAATGAGTTATTGTTGGAGGTAAGGGAGATGGTTAAATTTAATTAGGCATAAAATAGTAAAGAAACATAGACACAAAGTATAACTTCTTTATTAATGTTTACTACTTTGCCCTTCAGTACCGTAACATTAAAATTTGCTTTGCTCCTTTATCTCAGTACGTTAAAATAAAAAAATGAAAAAAATCTTAATCTTACGTGGACTCCCAGCAAGTGGAAAGTCCACGTATGCTAAAAATTTATTAACCCAAAATCCACACGCTTGGAAACGTTTAAATAAAGACGAACTCCGTGCAATGTTAGATAATTCTGTACATTCTAAAACCAACGAAAAATTTATTGAAAATGTTCGTGATATGATGCTTGTGGAGGCTTTAAAAGAAGGAAAAAATGTAGTAATTGACGATACAAATCTTTCTGAAAGACCCGTAGAACGGATAAAACAGGTTGTTAAAAAATATATTGAAGATTCGGGTGAGACAGTACATATTGAGATAAAAGATATAGAAACGTCGTTGGAGGAATGTTTGGAACGGGACAAAAAACGGGAGAAAAAAGTAGGCGAAAATGTTATTATGCGAATGTATAAGCAACACATCTTGAAAGATGAACGTGGACCACATTATCAAGAACAGGATGATACTTTGCCTGCTGCCATTCTCTGTGATTTGGACGGAACTTTAGCAATTCTCCACGACCGAAGTCCTTTTGATGCCAAACGATGCGAGACGGATTTATTGAACATTCCCATCGCTGAAATTCTAAAAATGTACCATCAAAAAGGTGTAAAAATAATCTTGATGTCGGGGCGAGAAAATAATGCAAAGATTCAAACCATGAACTGGTTATCTTATAATAGAATTCCATATAATGCTTTGTATATGCGTGCTTCGGGTGATATGCGGAAAGACGCTATCGTAAAAAAAGAATTGTACGAAAAACATATCAAAGGACAGTTTTTCGTACAATTCGTATTGGATGACCGTAATCAAGTAGTCGATTTATGGCGTTTAGAACTTGGACTGCCTTGTTTACAGGTCAATTACGGAGACTTTTGAGTTAGTTATCAGTTATTAATAGGTTGGAATTACTTTTCCACAATCGAACTCATTTTAACTGATAACTACATTCCTCTCGGCAAATCAAACACTGTAACTTTCATTCGTTCTTTTGTGATTTTATCGTTGGCATTCTGCAAACTCGTATTTATCCTTTGGGCATTTGGTGAAGACTGTAAAACGCCTGTTTTGATATAATCTAAAGCCGACTTCAAACATGCTTCTTGTGGGTCACCTAAATCATGAGTTATATCATCACTTTGAACTTTATCCACAGCAAATCCTTCAAAAAAGTCACTGAATCCAACTGAATTTACATTTTTAACCGCCACTGGAAAAACGTAACGATTCATCGTTGGTATAGCATAGTATCCTACGGGCTTTCCGTGCGTAGTATTTCCAATTAATTTTACCGTCATAATTGGTTTAAGTCCGTTAATAAGTTCTTCACTTGCCGAGGCTGTTCCCTTATTTACAATAATAGATACTCGGCTCAATTTCAAACTATTAGCTAAACTTTTAAAATTATCCGTTCTATTATATTGTGAATATCTCTTATTATGAACTGAACTCACAAATACTTTCCCAACTGCTGATGCAGGAGCAATCAAGCTGCCTAAATAACTTGAGACAGAGCCGTAACCTCCTCCATTATATCTTAAATCGAGGACTAATTCTGTTACGTTCTTATCTTTAAAATCATTAAAAACTTTGTCTAATTCATCTGTTGTTGCTTTGCCATTATTTGATCCCAGAAATGAGTCAAAAGCAAAATATCCAACATTATTTCCGTTAATTGTAAACACTTTTGAATTCATTACATAATCAGATTTATACGCAACCGAAGTCAAGTTAGTGGTCTGTTGTGAACCATCTGGTTTCTGAAAAATTACTGTTTGCGAAGCTTTTTTTAACTCCGTATTCAACTGACTAATATTGGCATACGTAGCATCAACACCGTTAAATTTCAAAACTTTCCATCCTCGTTTCACCCCTTGTGTTCCTGCCGAAGATTGAGAATAAACTAATTTTACTCTTAAATCCGTATCCGCCACAAATCCATATTCAGCTCCCGTGTCGATACTGTTTCCACTAACTACATTATCCCAAACACTTTTTTCAATTACAAAACTCCAACGGTCTTGATATTTTCCATTTACGAAAGGGCTATACGTTCTCACTTT
Source organism: Arcicella sp. (assembly GCA_025356745.1). Classification (GTDB taxonomy): domain Bacteria; phylum Bacteroidota; class Bacteroidia; order Cytophagales; family Spirosomataceae; genus Arcicella. Next base: position 3,668 of record JANXRS010000323.1, on the reverse strand, counting down.
TTTCATCACCGAATCCGCAGTTGGATAGCTCAAAGGCTTAAAAATACTGGCGGTGGGCAAGTTATCCGACCATAAATAAATATCTTGCGAATAGGCATACACACTGTCACGAAGGTCGGGCGTGGCAGATACCGCATCAGTATTTTTTTTGCAAGATGCTAAACCCACAAAACTTATGAAGACAATAGCCAAAAATTTAGTTTTATATGACATGATTTTCTATTTATATGAAATTTATCTTTATATAAACGTAATGATACATGGATTAGGTTTATATCCTTCAAAAAATATTTATTAACTTGACAATCAATCCTTATAATTATTTATTTAAGAATAAACTAATTTTTTAGTTTATTTGAGTTTAAAAAATTCCCACGGGTTGGGTGGGGGTAAAGTAGGACAGGTTGGAAATCTGTCCTACTTTTATTCGCTCAGATTATTCGACATAGGATTAGCCATTTTTCATGACTATTTCTTTTTCAAAGTAATAACAATCACGCCCTTTTTCCCTTTATCACCATAACGCATAATGGCTTTTTCGCCTTTAAAAACTTCAATTTTATCAATTGTTTTTGGGTCAATTTTATTTACATCATTAGTATCATATCTGTCTTTGCCATCAATAATATATAATGGGTTTTTCACTGAAATTGAATCTATTCTTGAAATATTTTGAATAGTGTTTTTACCATTATTTGGCATAAAAAAAATGCTTGAACTTTCACTTTCTTTTTTTAATTCAAAATTAATCGGAACAGTAAAACGACTTCTCACAACTCTTCCGCTTTGTTTGGCGGGATTCCACTTTACTAATTTTAAAACTCTTAGTGCTTCGTTATCTAAATCATTGTCTCCAGTAGATTTTAATACATCAAATTCAGTAGATGAACCATCGGTATTAACAATAAATTGAATAAAAACTTTACCTGTATGATTAGCTTTTTGGGCGGATTCGGGATATTTTAGGTTCTCTTGTAAATACTGTCCAAATGCTTTCATGCCCCCAGGATATTCAGCATTTTGTTCAACAGCAGTAAATATCTCCGTTGCTTTTGGTAATTGAAAATTAATAGGAACAATAAAACGACTTCTCACAACTTGCCCATGATGTTTTCCAGGATTCCATTTAGCAAGTTTTATAACTCTCATTGCTTCTTCATCACAACCAAATCCTACTGATTTTAAGATAGTTACATCCGAAATAGTCCCATCAGTATTAATAATAAATTGAGTATATACTTTTCCTGATTGATTGGCTTTTTGTGCCGCTTCGGGATATTTCAAGTTTTCTTGTAAAAATTTTGATAAAGCATTCATCCCACCAACAAATTCAGCATTTTGTTCGACGGCATCAAATACTTCATTTGTATCTCGTGTATTTTTAGAAGTTACCTTCACTTCATTCACCAAATCAGGGCTAATCATAAAAGCCCCAGATAAATCAATGCCATCTTTTAATAATACTCCTCTGGCAGTTTTAGCAGGTTTTACGATTACTTCTTCTAAATGCTTATCCGAAAATTCTTCTACATTTTGTTCAATTTTAGCCAATTGTTTACTCGCTAAAGTAGCGGATGAAACCACAATCATCACGATAAAAAGAGGGGCAATTAAACCGTACTTCATCATGGCGGTTTGGGCAGAACGTTCTTTATTTAACATTTTGATACGTAGTTTAAGTAATGATTGATTAAAAAAATTGTTGGTGAGTGGAATGGCTTGAACACCAAATTGTTCTTGAAATAAAAGCATGGCATAATCAGCTTTTGAGGCTTCGTTACGGCTCGCAACTTCATCGGCAATAAATTCGTGAATGTGCTTAATTGAACTTTTGTAAAGATATACCACAGGATTAAACCAATTGAAAATCACAATCAATTCAAACAAAAGCACATCGGCAGAATGTAATTGACGAATATGAACAAATTCATGCTTCATAATGGTTGAACGGCTCTTTAATTCTTTACTCACAAAAAGCACATTAAAAAATGAAAAAGCTTGTTTAACATCTTTGTGAGCAGTTCTTTGCTTCATCATTTTGCCTAAATAAACTAAATTTCCGCTAAAGCGAGCCATGCCCAAAAGAATTCCTGTGATATAAAAAACAGCCATAAAATCGCCTAATGTGAGTGTATGAGCTTGCTTGCTCGCTTGTACATAAAATACCTCTGGGTCATAAAAAGTCGTGATAGTTTGGAAAATTTGTTCAGTCACAAACCAACTCCGCACCCATTCCGACTGCATCAATGGAATGAAAAACGCTAAGGCCGCCGATGCCACCAAGTAGCCCCGATTGAGGTTAAAAAAGGTTTCTGTACGTAACAAAATACGATAAAAACCATAAAATAGAATCAAATAGAGATTCACTTGGAGGAGATAGCTGAGCCAGTTCATATTTTATTAATTGAGTGAATGAAAGGATTTGTGAATATTTTAGGCTATTTTATCAACGTTTTTAAATAAAGTGTAAACAATAAGGAAACGATAATTACGGCAACTCTCAAAATATTTTTTGTCAAAAGATTCGTTGACGAAAGTGTCGGTAAATTTGATGTTGTTTTTAGAAAAAATGCCATCAATCTGTCATAATCCAATAGTATCAAAAATAAAATCCCAATGGTTAATAGGACAGATTGCAGTAAAGCTCCTGCATTCATTTGATAAAATATGTTTATTAAAGTCAAATTGAGCATGAATGCAAACAAAATAACTAAACCCAATAGTAATGTTTTACGAAACAATAGTAAGTAAGCTCCGCCAATTTGAATAAAAGCGATAATAAATCCGAAAGCATCTGAGTAACCAAAATAAAACCAAGTGAGCCACTCGCCCGATTGTCGATTCATGGGCTTGTTGGCGATTTCAACTGGTACAACAAATTGCAACCCAAAAATCTTTTTCCAACCAAAACTGGCGATACTAAAAGCAATGCAATAACGAATGAAAGTATAAAGAAAACCGTAAATTTTAGTTGAATCTATCGTTTGTCTATTCTCTTTGTATTGCCAAATAAAGGGAAACATTATTGCGAAAATTAAGGAAATTCCGACCAACGAAAACACCAACACAGGAGGAAACCAAGGAATATTTCCACCGTTGCCAAGCATCAATAATAAGGCTGTTAACATAAGTCCAGCAATGAAGCAGGTCTCAAATTTTTTGAAGAATGATTGTGAAAACATGTGTTCTATTGAGATGCTTTAAATATTAATATTCCGTAAAATAATCCTTTTTTGCCGTTGTCAGTTCAGTGACGATTCACCAAAATTTACTTTTCATCTTCCTTGGTAAACCCTATAATGGCATGATGATGGTTGTTTGTAATAGTCATTTCATCTAATAAATCAACCATATTGCGGTATTTGGCTTTGTCCGTTAATTTAATTACTATTGTAAAAATAAAGTGTATCACGGATTTCCAAATCCGTATAGGAAAACTTAAGATTAAACGATAGTCAAACAGTAATGACTTTTAAGTCTGATTACAGTCTGACGCTTATTCTCAATTCAAAAAGTGTGGAACTATTTATATGCTGGATTCAAGTCGCAAATGCAACTTCATTATTTAAGAAATTAATTTTATAAAATTCGTTAGGAGAAAAGTAACCTAATTTTTTTCTTGGTCTGTTATTGAGTTTATCTTGAACATCAGCTACTTGTTGATGGGT
>JANXRS010000299.1 GCA_025356745.1 Arcicella sp. | reverse complement strand
GGTTGAAGAACGTAATACATTTGAACCCGTAGATTTAGGTCCATACATCAAATTGAACATGAATCGTTGTATTTTGTGCTACCGTTGCGTTTATACGGCTGACCAAATTACGGATGGACGTGTGCATGGAGTTATGAATCGTGGCGACCATGCCGAAATTAGTACGTATATTGAAAAGGCAATTGATAATGATTTCTCAGGAAATGTTATCGACGTTTGTCCAGTGGGAGCATTAACTGATAAAACTTACCGCTTCAAAAGTCGTGTGTGGTTCTCGAAACCAGAAGATGCCAGTTGCAATTGTGGAAAATGTTCTGGAAAAGTTACGCTTTGGTACAGAGGAGATGAAGTTATCAGAGTAACAGCTCGCAAAAATGAATGGGGTGAAGTAAAAGAATTTATCTGTAATACTTGCCGTTTTGAGCGTAAAAGAACTTCTGATTGGACATTGGAAGGACCAACCAAAATTGCGGGTAAATCCGTAATTTCAGCAAATAAATACGGAGCAAGTACTATTTTTCCAGCTTTTCCTTTAACACAAGCTGCAAAAGAATACAAACAAATTGACGATAGCCGTGATACTTCATTTTTAGTACCACAGAAACAGTTAAATTAATATGACTTTTGATAGTTTGCACGCTGATACAGATTGTGATTGTGTTAATGAGGCGTTTGAAAATACTAACCAATTATTTGCAAGAAAAATTAGTAAACCCTCACCTAAAAATGCAGATTTCAAGACATATTGGGAAAGAGATAAAAGACCTATTCAAAACAAATGCTCAGAAGTGTGTCAATTTAAGGGAATTTCGATTAATTTTTGGGATAAGGATTCTGAAAATCAAGTGATTGATAAGTATGTGACAAGTTTAAAAACACAAATCCAAGTTGGAAAGAATATTAAGGATTGCATCTTAGTGTTTAAATTTAAAAAAGATGTAGGGTCGTTAATGCCATCTCCTACAAAAAAAGACCCTTCACATTTTACCTTCTTCAAGAGTGATAGTTTCGATATCGAAGGAATTGAGGAGGTTAATATTATTGAATTAAAAAAATATGTTTAAGCCAATATATAACATTTCAAGTAACTATACAGTCCTTCACTTTGATGAACTGGATATATTATTTGCTGGTAAAAATGCTTACGATCAATGGATTGTGGGTTCATTAGCCTATGATGATGAGGAAAATAATATACTACATCATTATTACCTTATCGTTTCAGAAAGGGCATTAACTCGTTTTTTAAAAAGAGAGATTCCTTATAGATTATTGTTTCAAGAAGCTATTACAATATTCAAAACAGTAAAAGATATTAATGAAAATCTTATAGAAAAACCACAGGAATTATTGTTTGAGCAAATAGATAAAAAATATTTGCCATCAGAAAAAGGGGTTTGTCCTTTATCTGATGAAAGAGAAGAATTGTTACAGATGATTTCGAGACACAGAATGATTTTTTCTGATAACTGGCAAATTTTCAATCAATCTGATATTCTTAAAATAGGAACAGAAAAAAAGAAAGAAACACCTTTTAAACCATTTAAGAGTATTTGGAAAAATGCAGATAATAGAAAAATTAAAAAGTATATATGATGTTTGAAAAGTTCAAAGAATATCTAAAAAAAGTTGAGTTAGCATTCTCAATAGTTGAGAATGAGACTGTGATAACATTTGGATATAGAAGTAAAGGAAATTATCAATGTATTATTGATGTAAATGATGAAGATAAAATAGTTATTATTTATACTATTTTGGGTTCATTAGTAGAACCTGAGAGAAGAAACAGAATTGCTCAATTATTGACAAGGGTAAATTTTGGAATACGAATAGGAAATTTTGAAATGGATTACGATGATGGTCAAATTAGATATAAAACAAGTGTTGATTATGACGGAGTAAAAGATTTTGATGATAGTTTTATTGAAAGTTTGATATTAATCAATTTGACAACTACAGATAAATTTTATCAAGCGATTGAAGAGGGTTTATTTTCCCGAAAAACAATTGAAAAAATATTAGAGAAATTTTAAAATATGGAAATTACATCAACATTATTTACCGCAAAAGCCATTTACGTAGGAGCAATATTTGCCGTCACTTTAGGCGTTGCCACTTATTCAACGTATTTTGAGCGTATTGTTGCGGCTTTTATGCAAGACCGTGTTGGTCCAGATCGTGCAGGTCCTTTTGGAATTTTTCAGCCTCTTGCTGATGCTGTGAAAATGTTTATGAAAGAGGATTTTATTCCTGCTCAATCCGACAAATGGCTTTTTATTGCTGGGCCATGTTTGTCGATGCTTACGGCTTTGATGACTTCGGCAGTTGTTCCATTTGGAGATACTTTGGATTTAGGAAATGGCCTAATGCTTGATTTACAAGGTATTGATGTAAACATTGGAATCCTTTGGGTATTCGGTATTGTATCTTTGGGCGTTTATGGTGTTTTGATTGGCGGTTGGGCATCTAATAATAAATTTGCTTTGATTGGTGCTATTCGTGCGGCATCTCAGAATATTTCTTATGAATTAGCGATGGGACTTTCAATTATCGCTATTTTGATGTTATCGGGTTCGCTCTCAACAAAAAATATCGTTGAAGTTCAACAAAATGGACATTGGAATATCTTGTATCAACCACTGGGTTTTGTGATATTTATTGTTTGCGCTTTTGCTGAATGTAACCGTACCCCGTTTGACTTACCTGAATGTGAAACCGAACTAATTGGGGGTTATCATACAGAATATTCTTCCATGAAATTGGGCTTTTATTTATTCTCTGAATATATTAATATGTTTATTTCAGGGGCAGTAATGGCAACTTTATATTTTGGCGGTTACGATTATCCAGGACACGATTTTATCGTTGGAAAATTTGGAAATAATATTGCAGTCCTTTTAGGAGTAGGAGCAGTAATTGGAAAAGCGTTAGTTTTTGTATTCATATTTATGTGGGTTCGTTGGACCATTCCAAGATTTCGGTATGACCAATTAATGGGTTTAGGCTGGACAGGTTTGATTCCACTCGCCATGTTTAATGTAGTTTTAACAGGTGCAGTCATGTTATTTACTGTAAACGAAGGTGGTTCAAATTGGATTACGGTTGCAGGATCTTGGGCTGGTGTTGCCATTATGTTAGTTTTCATGGCATTTTATAGTCAAGCTCAATATAAAAAGAAAAAACTTGCTACGGCGTAGGTTTGATAATCAGAAATATGAAATTAAGTAATAAAACCAAAGTTTTAGAACAAGGAGAAATGACCTTTGCCGAGCGTATTTATCTACCCGCAATCGTAGGTGGAATGGGTACGACTTTAAAGCACTTCTTCTCTAAAAAAGTAACCATTCGTTATCCAGAAGAAAAACGTTATTTAGGTCCTGTCTTTCGTGGACATCATATCCTGAAACGTGACGAAGAAGGAGCAGAGCGTTGTACAGCCTGTGGTTTATGTGCCGTAGCTTGCCCTGCGGAAGCAATTTCGATGGTGGCAGATGAACGTAAAAAAGGAGAAGAACATTTATACCGTGAAGAAAAATATGCGAGCGTTTACGAAGTAAATATGCTCCGTTGTATTTTCTGTGGACTTTGCGAAGAGGCTTGTCCAAAACAAGCGATTTACTTGCAACATGACAAAATGGTACCCGTTTTTGAAGACCGTTCACAAGTGATTTATGGTAAAGATAAATTGGTTGAAAAAATGGATAATCGTTATTTGAGAGAGGGCTGGAAGTAATTTTCAGTTATTATTAATTTATATTATTTGTCTGATGATAGTTAGACGAAATGGGTTTGACTATCGTCTGACTTTTGAAAATCATTAATCATTGAAGATTAGAAATTATTAATTTTCAATACCCAAAAGAAACATGAATTTTTGGTATTTTTTAACAGCTTTAACGCTTCTGAGTGCATTGATGGTAGTTTTGTCGAAAAACCCAATCCATAGCGTATTATATTTAGTATTTACATTCTTCTGTATATCAGGACATTATGTTTTATTGAACGCCCAGTTCTTGATGGTGGTCAATATAGTGGTCTATGCAGGGGCAATTATGGTGCTTTTCCTCTTTGTAATTATGATGATGGATTTGAGCAAAAATATGCCCGATTCTAAAACAACGATTACTAAATTGGCAGGAGCCGTTTTGGGCGGTACTTTATTGATAATCGTGGTAGCGGCAACTCGTAAAATGGATTTGAGGGAAGTTGTTTCTCCTCAAACCTTCAGTTCACAAACAGGTATGGTTGAAGGACTTGGAAAAATCCTTTATCGTGATTATGTACTTCCCTTTGAATTAATTTCAGTGCTTTTCTTTGTGGCAATGGTTGGGGCGGTGATGTTGGGTAAGCGTGAGGCTGGGGAGAGGAATTTTTAGGTTTAACTAACTATTTGTTCTTTATATTTTCATAAAAAAAGTTCGTAAAAATATTTACGAACTTTTTTTATGAAAACTATTTTATATAATTTATCAACTACTCCACCACGCCTATCTGCACTGTATTAGTTTTTAAATTCTTATCGTTTGGCACACTCAAGGTTGTTACAAAAGTATCGCCAACGTTTAATAAGCCTTTGGCTTTCAAAAAATCAGTCATACCTTTTACAGTTGCTTCAACGTCTTTGCCTCTTGATTCATAATAGAAAACATTTGCTCCCCACAACAAGCCCATTTCGTGCTGAACGGCTTTATTTGAAGTGAAAATATATAAACCTGCTTTTGGACGATGAGCTGATAAACGGAAAGCAGTATATCCACTGTTGGTGATACACAAAATAGCTTTCGCCTCTGTATCACGAGCCAAACGGCAAGCACCTGCAATCATACGGTCGTGTAAAGGATATTTAGATTCGCTATTTCCCAAAGAGTGATTTTTGAAGTAAATTGAAGCTTCATCACCTTTGATAATTTTAATTTCATTCTGTTGTTCTTCAACTACTTCCTGAATATGTGCCATTGTTTCAACGGATTTCAAAGGATATGAACCCGAAGCTGATTCTCCACTTAACATTGTGGCAGATGCTCCTTGTAGAACAGCATTGGCAACATCAGAAGTCTCTGCACGAGTAGGAACAGGATTAGTAATCATCGACTCTAACATTTGAGTTGCCACAATCACAGGCTTTCCCGCCGCCGTACATTTCTCAACCATCAATTTCTGTAAATGCGGAACTCTGGCTCCGTCAATTTCAACGCCTAAATCTCCTCGAGCTACCATGATAGCGTCCGTAGCAGCGATGATTTCATCTAAATTATCAATGGCAAAAGGGGTTTCTATTTTAGCAATTACTTTTGTATTGCCCTTTCCATAAGCCTTAATTCTTTCCTTAATGTCGTGAATATCAGCGGCAGAACGAACAAATGAGAGAGCAATCCAATCAACACCATTATCTAAACCAAAATATAAATCTCTTAGGTCTTTTTCGGTTAAGCAAGGCAATGAAACCTTTGTGCCAGGAAGATTAATGCCTTTCTTAGACTTCAAAATTCCACCGTAAATGACCTCTGTAATTACTTCTTTCTTTACTTTATCAATTTCTAAAACCTTAACTTCTAAATTACCATCATCCATCAAAATTCTTTCCCCCACGTTTACATCCAAATACATAGAAGTATAAGTTGTTCCAACACGCTCAGAGTTCCCTAAAAGTGTTTCGTCCATCACGAAGGTCAATTTATTGCCTGCTGTAATTGTAACGCCATTATTTTCAACGAGTTGTGTTCTAATTTTAGGTCCTTGTAAATCTTGAAGAACGGATAGATTTATGTCTAATTCTTCAGAAATTTCTCTGATTGTCTTTAATCTCTGTAAGTGGTCTTCGTGCGTACCATGCGAGAAATTTAATCGGAAAATATTAACACCCGCTTTGGCGAAATTGATTAACATTTCTTTCGTTTCGGAAGCAGGCCCAACGGTGGCTACAATTTTGGTTTTTCTTTGAAAAGACATATTTTGGTTACAGTTTATCATGTTTTTAGATAATGACGTAAAAATACATATTCGTACTTACACTTTAAGGGGAAAATGTAGGTTTTCTTATAAAAGTTCAATTTTATGTCTTTAAATATAATTATGTAAAGAAAAAACAGGAAGTAAATTAGCCTCTTACCAATCCATTATCTCGCAAATAATTATTTGTCAAAACCTCTTTGTCTGGGTTGAGCGTTACTTGCTTCAAAACTTCACAGACAAACAATTCGTGATCGCCTGAATCGATGTTTCCAACGCATTTACATTGCACATGTCCGATGGCTTCTGTTAAATAAGGACACCCTCTATCGTCCATTTCAAAAGGTAGATTGACAAATTTATTGGAATTTAAACCACTTTTTCGCCCCAATTTCGGAATTAGTTTTTTCGCTTGGTCTTGAGCTAATAGATTGACATTCAATATCATACTTTCACGAACCAATTGAATGGTGTAATCTGTTTTGTATAAAGCAACTGTAATAAATTTGCCTTGCATGGCACTTTGCATTACCCACGTAGCGATATTAGCATTGATTTTTCCCAAAGGTGAAATGGTTGTGATGGAATGAACATCGTAATTTTTGTATTTGAGGACTGTTTTGTGAGACATGAGGTAATGGAAGATTTGAAAAATCGGCAAATATGAAAAAGATGAATTAACTGGACAATTAGTTTAATTTTTTCTAAAAAATCACCTAAAAATTAAAATTGCTACTAATTTTGAGGTATATATTTTAAAATACTGATAATCAGACGATTTTGTTAAAGTTTTCTTAGAAGATTTTGTACAAAAACGTTTTTTAATCTTTATTTCAAAACTGTTAATCAAAAAAGTTGTTTAAAGATATGGAAGTATTTAGTATCTCTTCTGATGTTAAACGGTTTCGAGTTCAAGCTCCCAGAGTGGATGCTCCCAGCGTGGATGTTACTATGATGGAGGATACTCGAAAAAAAATGAAGAAAATGAAGGCATTTCACATACCTGATCTCTATAAAAGCAGTATCATTGGTGGTATTAAGGAATCTCGCCGGCTGCAAGACAAGCTAAAAAAAGACTTTTCGCCCACTGTCCTGGATTATGGAACGGTCAAATTTCTCATTTCCAGACATTTTGGCTTTTGCTACGGTGTTGAAAATGCTGTAGAAATTGCTTATCAAACAATCGAAGAGAATCAAGATAAACGAATTTTCTTACTTTCTGAGATGATTCATAACCCTGATGTCAACGCTGATTTGTTGAGTCGTGGGGTGCGGTTTATTATGGATACTGCTGGAAATCAGTTGATTGAATGGGAAACCTTGACTTCTGATGATGTGGTAATTGTACCCGCTTTTGGAACAACCGTAGAAATTCAAAATCGTCTTTCTGAAATTGGAATTAATGCTTATCAGTACGATACGACCTGCCCGTTTGTGGAAAAAGTTTGGAATCGAGCAAAGGCAATTGGACAGAAAGATTATACAATTGTTGTACACGGAAAGCCTACCCACGAAGAAACGAGAGCAACGTTTTCACATTCTAAAGAAAATGCTCCAACAATTGTGGTAAAAAACATGGCTCAAACCATTGAATTAGGGAAATATATCACAGGCGACAAATCTAGGGAACAGTTTTATGAGGAGTTTGAAGGACAATTCTCAGAAGGATTTGATGTAGAAAAAGACTTAAAAAGAATTGGTGTGGTCAATCAAACTACAATGTTAGCTTCTGATACTCAAGGAATTGCAGATTATTTAAAACAAGTAATTATTAAAAAATACGGCATTGAAGGTTCAGATGTAACGGCTTATTTTGCGGATACTCGTGACACACTTTGTTATGCAACGACTGATAATCAAGCCGCAACGTATGGTTTATTGAAAGAGGAGGCAGATTTGGTAATTGTGGCGGGCGGATATAATTCTTCAAATACATCCCATTTAGTTGAACTTTGCGAGCCTAAATTACCAACCTATTTCATTTCTTCAGCAGATAAAATCTTAACGGATAATCTTATTAGTCATTGGGATTTGCACAATAAAGTAGAAAAAATTACGAAGGATTTTATTCCAGATAAAGAAAAGGTAACCATTATGCTGACCTGCGGAGCCTCCTGTCCTGATGCGGTGGTAGAGTCGATTTTGTTGAAATTGCATTCATTTTTTCCTGATGCTATGGCGATAGAGATGTAGAAATTAAAATATAAAAATCCCTCATAAATAATTCCATGAGGGATTTTTGGTTAGATAGCAACTGAAACTTCTCCATTAGAAACAGGCGTAAGATTCTTTAGTTCCTCCTCCGTATATACTTGCGAGCGGATGATGAACCGCAAACCCAAAGGTATTTCCAATGAAAAACTGGCTCCTCTGCCTGGCACAACGTCCAATGTTAGTTGGGTATATTGCCAATATTCAAATTGAAAAGCACTCATGAAGAATTCACAACCATAAATGCTTCCCAATAATACATCGTTCACGCCCGTTTTGAATTCGCCCACAGGAAAACACATCGGTGCTGAACCATCGCAACAACCTCCACTTTGATGGAACATCAATGCTCCGTGTTCATTTCGCAAACGGTCAATAAGGTTCTCGGCTTCTTTAGTCAATAAAACTCTGGGTATTTTGTCCATAATTTTGGGGCTTTCGGCAGTCGGTTTTCAGCTGTAGGCTTTTCGACGATTTAAGCTGAAAGCCGATAGTCATTAAAAGAATCCTAAGGCTTTTTTGTCGTAAGAAATTAACATATTTTTACAAGAACGATAATGGTCGAGCATCATTTTGTGATTTTCACGTCCAAATCCTGATTTTTTATATCCTCCAAATGGCGCATGAGCTGGATAAGCATGATAGCAATTCACCCAAACTCGTCCCGCTTGAATGGCTCTTGGCACTTGATACAGTTCATGTGCATCACGAGTCCAAACCCCCGCACCCAATCCATAGAGTGTATCATTAGCAATTTCAATGGCTTCTTCCACCGTTTTGAAAGTTGTCAAAGATGCTACTGGACCAAAGATTTCCTCTTGGAAAACACGCATTTTATTATGTCCTTTCAAAATAGTTGGCTGAATATAATAGCCATTTACAGCATCTCCTTCTTGAATATGAGCTGCTCCACCACAGAGAACTTCTGCCCCTTCTTCTTCTCCAATCTTCAAATACGATAAGATTTTTTCGTACTGGTCGTTCGATGCTTGAGCTCCAATCATGGTTGTCATTTCCATTGGATGTCCCTTTTTGATGGCATTTACTCTTACTACTAATCGCTCAATAAAAGCATCAGCGATAGATTCATGCACTAAAATACGAGATGGACAGGTACAAATTTCTCCCTGATTCAAGGCAAACATAGCAGCACCTTCTAAACATTTATCAAAGAAATCATCGTCAGCATCCATTATGCTTGGGAAGAAAATATTAGGAGATTTACCGCCCAATTCCATCGTTACTGGAATAATATTTTCCGAAGCATACTGCATAATTAAACGTCCAGTGGTAGTTTCGCCCGTAAAAGCAACTTTTGCCACTCTGGTTGAACTTGCCAAAGGTTTTCCAGCTTCTAAGCCAAAACCATTTACGATATTAATAATACCCGCTGGTAAAATATCTTGTAATAATTCCATCAAACACAAAATTCCTACGGGTGTTTGCTCGGCTGGTTTCATTACAATGGTACAACCCGCTGCCAAAGCAGGAGCCATTTTCCAAGTTGCCATCAATAGAGGGAAATTCCAAGGAATAATTTGAGCAACTACGCCCAACGGTTCATGAATCACCAGCGAAAGTGTATTCGGGTCATGTTCAGAAGCTGAACCTTCATCAGTTCTGATGGTTGCGGCAAAGTATCTGAAATGATCAACCACTAAAGGTAAATCTGCTAAAATGGTTTCTCTAATGGGTTTTCCGTTATCAATTGTTTCAACAACTGCCAAATAATGAAGATTTTGTTCGATGATATCTGCAACTTTCAAAAGAAGATTACTTCGGGTAATTGCGGAGGTTTTCGACCAAGATGCAAATGCTTCGTGAGCGGCATCCAGAGCCAATTCAACATCTTCTTTGGTTGAACGAGCAACTTTTGTAAAAGTATTGCCATCAATAGGCGATGGATTTTCAAAATACTGTCCTCTGACGGGTGCTACCCATTTTCCGCCAATAAAATTATCATATTGAGCTCTGAAAATTGGCCTAGCCACACGATTATCATCCGTTGAACTTGCTGATGTTACAGGAGATTCTACTTCTAATTCAAGATTTTCCATGATTAAATATATATTTTTAATGATTTATTTGTACAAATTTATCTTGAATTACTCCCATTACTGTTTACTTTTATATCACATTAATTGATGATTGTATCATGATTTTTTTTATAAATATTTTGTTTGAAATTAATAAAATACAAAATCAGTACTCAGATATCATACTTTATGTTCAATAAATGATACTTGCCCATAATTTAAATTCAAAATTTACAAATGAAACAACTGCATAAACCCCAATTATTGCCCTTAAAGCCTGTAAAAAATCTAACAACGCTCATAGAAAATCGGACGGTATATTCATTAGATAATTTTGAATTAAATATTTTTGAAACCCATCAAAAGAGTGAGAATGTTCGATTAAGATTCAATAGCTTTGTTTTGACAACAATGTTTAGAGGCAAAAAAGTTATGCACTTATTCGACAAAAAGGGCTTTGAATATCTCCCTGGCGAATCTGTGATTGTGCCAGCTAATGAAGAAATGGTAATTGACTTCCCAGAAGCCAATTACTCAAATCCAACGCAGTGCATGGCTTTGGCAATCAAGAGTGAGCAAATTAAGGAAACAGTGAATTTATTGAATGAAAAATATGCTAAAATTGACGAACATGAGCCGTGGAAAATTGATGAAAATACGTTTCACTTGAAAAATTCCTCAGAAGTAACTAGTACGATTGATAGATTAGTAAAACTGTCCACAGAAACCAATTCGGCAAAAGATTTATTTGCCAATTTTATGATTAATGAGCTGTTAATCAGGCTAATGCAAACACAAGCACGAGTGTTAATTGTGGATAATTATAAAAAATATGTTAATGTAAATCGTTTTGCTTTTGTAATTCAGTATATAAAAGAACATATCACGGAGAAACTCAGCATCGAAAAATTATGTGATTTTGCGTGTATGAGTAAGCCAAATTTCTTCCGTCAATTTAAGCGAGAATTAGGCATTACGCCTCTGGATTATATTAACCAAGAACGCATAAAAACTGCCAAAGAATTACTGGCAGAAACCAAAAATGATATTAGTGATGCTTGTTTCAAAGCGGGTTTTAGTAGTACAAACTACTTTTTTATCATCTTTAAAAAATATGTAGGAATTACACCAGGGAAATTTAAGGAATTATGTTTATTGACAGGAGAGAAGGGAGTGGTGGGGATTTCTTAGGACTTTTTAAAAATGAATAAGATGAAGGCTTCACTTAAAGCATTCATCTTTGAATTATATAAATAGACTTAGATGGATTTTTTTCATTAGAATTGAGTTTTATAAATGATAATTTTAGAACTACGAATTTAATTTAGGTTGAATAACCCGATTTGTCTTACCTCAAAAGTCTCTCAAGCAGAAAAAAAAGACAAAATTTTCATCGGTTAAACAGATGAGAACCAAGCGTTTTCGATACAAAGTAATTAGAAACCGCTATTTTGAATGTACAACACGATTTCTTAGAATATTTACGTAATTAATAGTAAACCAAGTGATACTTTTTGTTTTTTCAAAAGAAACTTGGCAGTTTTCGTCAAACGACATGATTATACCTATAAAACGACGAAAACTTTTTGTAATCTCTTTGCATATACTCCAAACATTGACTAATTTTGCGTTCCCAAATTTAAACTGGATGCCCGTTCGGAAAGAAATAAAGGACAAATCATTGAAAATCAGTGTCGTTCCAACGTCTGATGTATAAAAAAAGTATTCACGAATCTTAATAAAAGTCCAGCGTGAACTTAATTTTATAACACCTTGTGGCAAAGGTGCTTTCTATGAGAAAATACTATCGGACTTTTAAACAATAATAAAGTGGATACTTTAAGTTACAAAACCATCTCGGCAAACGTTGCAACAGTTCAAAAAGCGTGGGTTGTCGTTGATGCAGAAAATCAAATTGTAGGTCGTTTGAGCTCTCATATAGCAATGATTTTGCGTGGAAAGCACAAGGCTTCATATACACCGCACGTAGATTGTGGAGATAATGTTATTGTTATTAATGCTGAGAAAATTCGTTTTACAGGCAAGAAAATGAACAATAAGGTTTATATCCGTCATACGGGCTATCCAGGTGGTCAGCGTTTTGCTACACCAAGAGAAGTATTAGCAAAAAATCCAAGAGGAATTATGGAATCTGCCGTGAAAGGTATGTTACCAAAAAACCGTTTGGGAAGTAAGCTATATACTAATTTGTATGTATATGCAGGTTCAGAACATCCTCATTCAGCACAACAACCAACAGAAATCAAATTTTAACTCAGAATTATGAATTGTGAATTGTGAATTATGAATTATGTTTTTAATCTACATGATTTGTACCTCATATCTCATATCTCATAACTCATAGCTCTAAGAAAATGGCAGAAGTAACCAATACATTAGGAAGAAGAAAAACAGCCGTTGCACGTCTTTATATGACACCAGGTAATGGCGAATATTTAATTAATGGTCGTACGTTGGAAAACTATTTTCCTTCTGAAATCCTTAGAATTATCGTTAATCAACCATTTGCTTTGACAAAGACCGAAGGGACTTATGATGTTAAAGTAAACATGGGTGGTGGCGGAATCAAAGGTCAAGCAGAGGCACTTCGTTTAGCAATTGCACGTGCATTACAAGAAATTGATATTGAGCGTCGTCCAGCTTTGAAAAAAGAAGGATTTCTTACTCGTGATCCACGTATGGTAGAACGTAAGAAACCAGGTCGTAAGAAAGCTCGTCGTAAATTCCAATTCTCGAAACGATAGAAATCAGTTATTCTGTGTCAATTATCAGTTTACTGCCAATTGCTACTTTTTAACATTACTTTTCTAATCATATTAGTTGGCAAGACTTACAGTGACCGGTGTCTTGCCAATATTTTTTCATATTTTTCATTTAAAAATTGTTTAGCGTTTTCAATAAACATAATAGTTTAAACTGTTAATTGTTAATTGTGGATTGTTAACTAAATCAAATGGCACAATTAGAATATAAAGAATTATTAGATGCTGGTGTTCACTTTGGACACTTAACACGCAAGTGGGATCCAAGAATGGCTCCGTTTATTTTCATGGAAAAAAACGGTATTCACATTCTTGATTTGAATAAAACATTAGGTTGTTTAGACGAAGCCTGTAATGCTATCAAAGGTATTGTACGTTCTGGACGCAAAATCATGTTTGTTGCTACTAAAAAACAAGCTCAAGAGATTGTTTCAGAAGAAGCTCGTCGTTTAAAAATGCCTTACGTTACTGACCGTTGGTTGGGAGGTATGTTAACAAACTTTCAGACTGTTAGAAAATCAATCAAAAAAATGTCAACTATTGACAAGTTGTTGAAAGATGAGGTAACTGTGAAAGCTTTGGCAAAACGTGAACGTTTAATGATGTCTCGTGACAGAGAAAAAATGGAAAGAGTATTGGGTGGTATCACCGAATTAACTCGTCTTCCTGCCGCTCTTTTTGTAGTAGATGTTAAGCGTGAGCATATTGCAGTAGCAGAAGCACAACGTTTAGACATTCCAGTATTTGCTATGTGTGATACTAACTCAAACCCTGATTTAGTTGACTTTCCAATTCCAGCTAATGATGATGCTTATAAATCAATCGCTTTGATTACTTTAGCCATTGGTAAAGCAATCGAAGAAGGTTTGATGGAACGTAAGCAAGATAAAGATGATGCTCGTATGGCTGAAGAAGAAGAAGCAAAACGTTTAGTGGATTTAGAAGCAGAGAAAGAAGCAGCTAAGGTTGTGGCTAAATACGAAAAAGAAGACTAATTTTAATGAATAAGTAAGAATTAATAATGAACAATTATTTGTTCTTAGATTTAAAAATAAGTGTTTAATTCAAATAGCCCATAGTTTTCTGTGGGCTATTTGAATTAAAATGTAGTTTCAAATAATTACTAAGGATTATTTAAGGTTGCATTTCTTACGATAATCGGACCTCAAAAACCGAAACTATAATAAATTTTCAAAAAATCAAATTAACAAGACAATGGCTATTTCAGCAGCAGACGTTAATAAATTAAGACAAATGACCGGTGCGGGCATGATGGATTGTAAGAAAGCCCTTACTGAAGCAGGTGGTGATTTTGAAGCCGCTATTGATATTCTCCGTAAAGCTGGTCAGAAAGTGGCCGCTAAACGTGCAGACAATGCAACCAACGAAGGAGTTGTTCTTATTGCTATCAATGCAGATGGAACAAACGGTAAATTGGTAGCTTTGGCTTGCGAAACTGAACCAGTATCGAAAGTGCCTGATTTTAACGAATTAGTAGCTGCTTTATTAGCTTCAGCTGTAGCAAGTGATGCAACAGATAAAGATGCTTTGTTGGCAACAACTTTGGCAGATGGACGTAATGCACAAGAGGCAATGATTGAATTAACGGGTAAAATTGGTGAGAAAATCAACGTGGCTGGATACGAAAACGTAACAGCTGATAAAGTGGTTTCTTATATTCACTCGAACAATAAAATTGGTGTTTTAGTAGCGTTTACAAACGTACAAGGAGCTGATGTTCAAGAAGTTGGTAGAGATATTGCTATGCAAATCACAGCGATGAAGCCAGTAGCTTTAGATAAAGGAGATGTTGATTCTGTAACGATTGAACGTGAAATTGAAATCGGTAGAGATCAAGCTCGTCAAGAAGGAAAACCAGAAGCAATGTTGGATAAAATTGCAGCGGGTAGATTAGAGAAATTCTATAAAGAATCTACTTTGTTGAATCAGCAATTTGTGAAAGATGGTTCAATCAATATCAAACAATTATTAGAACAAACTCAAAAAGGATTGACTATCAGTTCTTTCAAGCGTGTCTCTTTGGTATAGTTTGAATTAAGTAAAATAAAAAAAGCGGTTTGCGAATCTTTGATTTGCAGACCGCTTTTTTTGTTTGCACTATATTTATAAAAAGCCATAATATTTCAGTAATTTGCACTTTTTGAGTTATTCAACAAAACCATGAAAATTCTGCATACTGCCGATTGGCATTTGGGTAAACGCCTTCATAAACAAGAACTCATTGAAGAACATCAACTCTTCTTTGAATGGCTCATTAAAACCATAAAAGAACGTGAAATTGATGTTTTATTGATTGCTGGTGATGTGTTTGACCTTTCTAATCCACCAACCGAAGCAAGGGCTTTATATTATTGGTTTTTACGTCAAATGATTGAGCAGAAATGTAAAATTATTATTACGGGCGGAAACCATGATTCGGCTTCTATGTTAAACGCTCCTAAAGACATTTTATCATTGTTAGACATAGTAGTGGTGGGAGGAGCAACTGCTAATATTGAAGATGAAATTTTTGATTTAGGAGAAGTAATAATTTGTGCTGTACCCTATTTAAGAGACATGGATATTAGGCAAGCGGTGGAAGCAGAAGGTGTTAATGGACGTGTGGAGGCAGTTAGGAATGGTATTAAGAATCATTATGATAATTTAGCACATATTTGCCGTGAGCGTTTTGTAAATATACCGATTATTGCCATGGGACATTTACACGCACAAGGTTCAGTTACATCAGAATCAGAAAGAGAAATACCCATAATCGGAAATTTGTCTGTTTTCGGTGGAGATAGTTTTTCAGAAGCATTTGATTATGTGGCACTTGGGCATATTCATCGTCCGCAACGGGTGGGAGGTAAAGAACATATTCGTTATTCGGGTTCACCAATTGCGTTGAGTTTTAGTGAGAAAAATGATTTAAAAATAGTAATTGAATTAGAAATATCTTCGGGAAAAATTGAAAGAATTGAAGAGATTCCAGTCCCCAAATTTAGGGTTCTTAAAAAAATATCGGGAGATTTTATAAAAGTTAAAAGCCTTTTAACGGATTTTTCACATGACTTTATTTTGAAAGCATTTATAGAAATAGAAGTCATTGAAGAATTATATAATCCCTTATTAATCAGAGAATTAAATGAAATTACTTTAGTATTTGATAATGACCGTGCTTGTATTTTGAAGCAAATAATTGGCTTTAATAATAAAGTAAGTAGTACCGATGAATTATTTCACGAAGGACAAAATATTGATGACATTACTGAAACAGAAATTTTGTTAAAGCGTTTGGAAAAAGAGAATGGCTTATCGCAAGAACATCGGATTTTAGTGATGGAGGCTTTTACTGAATTGTTACAATTAGTAAAAGAAGAAAACTAAAACGTTCACATTTATTAGCATTTACTGCCCAGAAAGCAAATGAAAATTAATAAAATATACCTCAAAAATATTAACTCTTTTAAGGGAGAACATATCATTGATTTTACCGTAAATCCCTTTTCCAGTGCGGGTCTTTTTGCCATTGTTGGACCTACGGGTGCGGGCAAATCAACGCTTTTGGATGCTATCACGTTGGCGTTGTATAATCGTGTGCCAAGATTCGACAAAAAAATCTCAAAAGACCTTGTTGGTACCTGTGGTTCTATCCTGACACGGGGCGAAAAAGAATGTTGCGTTGAAGTTGAATATAGGTCAAAATCAGTTACTTATGTTTCGAAATGGTGGATAAATATTAACCGAAACAATAACCTCAACGACTATGGAATGGAAATTATTGAGAAGGCATCAGGGGCAATTATTACTGATAAAAAGACAGAAGTTCCTGAGCGAAATCAACGATTTATTGGTTTAAGCTATGATCAATTTATAAAGTCTATTTTGCTTTCTCAAGGAGAGTTTTCTAAGTTTTTGAAGTCTGGCAAAGATGAAAGAGGTAAATTATTAGAGGATATTACGGGTATGCAAATTTATCGGCAATTAGGACAAAAAGCGTATAAAATTTTTAAAGAAAAAGGAGGTTTATTGAGTGAGAAAAGGCAACAAAAGAATAGAATTGCGGATAAATTAGTAAATGATGAGATAGAACAAAAATGGGTGGCTGAAGTCATTCAAAAGAGTGAACAAATCAAAGAAATCGAAGAAAGATTAGAATTATATAAAAGTAAGTTTGCATTAAAAAATGAGATCAAAATTCTTCGTGAAATTATCACACAGAAAGAAGAAGAGAAATTAAATTTCCACGCAGAATGGCAACAATTTGAACTTCAAAAAGCCCCTTTATTGATTAATCATGAAGCCGCAGAACCTTTTAGAGAACGAATTTTAGACCTTGAAAATAAAAAGCAAATTCAAGCAAAATTGAAAAGCCGTTTAGAAAATGGAAACAAAGATTTAACTGAAAATGAGAATAAGTTAATAGAAATTATACAATCAATTAATACATTAACAAAAGCTGAAATTACTTTTGAAAATGCTATTCAACACATTCAAAAGTTCAGAGATGAAGTTAATGAATTATGTAATCAACAACGGAATCAGGAAAGTATTCTTACTCAACAACAAAATCAAATTCAAGAAATTATTGCTTCGCTGAGAAATATAGATTTGTCAGCCATTAAATTGGATACTATCTCAGAAACATCATTACTTTTTATTACGGAAATAGCAAAAGAACGCAAAAAAAAGCAAACAGAATGGTTGAAATCTATTGAAATTGAGGATGTTGAATTATTGAATTTTCAAAAAGATAAGTTTGAAACCAGTAGAAAACATTTCATTGAGTTGAGTGGCAGAATTAAGGATTTTACTGAAGCACAAAAAGGATTTAATGAATCAGAAAATGAGGAAAAATTACAAGCTAAATTTATTGAGGAAAATATTTCAATTCTTGGAAAATTACAAGAACAACTTATTAACAGTGAGTTAGAGATTGAAAATTTAGAGCTTGAAAAAGGCAAATTAAGTAAGGCTTTCAATTTTGACAAAGAGCGAAATAATCTTCTTAAAAAAGATGAACCATGTCCTCTTTGTGGTTCAATCGAACATCCTTTTTTGAGTCATTACGCCAACAATTACGTTGAAATTGACCAGCAAATAATCGTTCAAAAAAGATTACAAAAAGAGGAAACTAAGCAAATAAACACGCTTAGTTCAAAGATTGAGGCGGCTCGCCAAGTTGCAAAAAAAGAACAAGTAAGAAAAATGATTTTTAGTGAAAAACGGCAGCAAAATCTTGATGAAGTCAATAAAATAAAACAGCTTTTATTACTTGAAAAAGTAGGAAATTTAGCTTGGGTCGAAGAACAAGTTGTATTAAAAGATTCACAAATCACCACCATTGGATTATTAGAAAAATCAATGGGAGAAAGAGATTATTTGCTGAATTTATATAGAAAAGTAAAAGAAATAATTGGAATTCAAGGCACAAATAATGATATAAAATTAAAGTTAACTTCTTTATACTCAGGAACTAATATTAATTTAGACTGTGATAAATTTCAAAGTAATTTATCAGTTTTAAGCACAAAAATTACATCGTGCAAATCGTTGATTAAAGAATTAGAAAAGGAAATTAAAGAATACGACCAACTAAATCTATTGATAGAAAATGAGTTAATGGCTCAAATACAATCAGGCGGATTTAAAGATTTTGATGATTTGAAATCTTATTTACTTACACCCGAAGAAGCGAAGGCAATTAGGGGGAATCAGGAGCGAATTAGAACACAAATAAATACGTTAATTAAAATAGTTGATGAACGCAAAAATGATTTGAAATTAAAAGAAAATCATGATAATAATACTATCACTTTACAGGAACTCAATGTAGGTATTACGAATAGTCAATTTAATAAAGAAAATATCGGAAAAGAATTAGATGAAATAAAGTTATTATTAAGAATTCAATTAGAAAATAAAAATGAAGTTAGCACTATTAGTAAGGAGTTAGAAATCTTAGAAAAGTCTAATTTAAAATGGGAGCTTTTAGACCGTTATATCGGCGATTCGGAAGGGAAAAAATTTAGCACTTTCGCTCAAGGATTAACACTTTCAAGGCTGATTGCCTTATCAAATAAACGTTTGTCTGGACTTTCAGATCGGTACTTATTGGATAAACCCAATGAAAAAGAAGATGATGAATTAATGGTTCTTGACCAATATATGGGCAATGAAAGAAGGTCGGTTAAAACGCTTTCAGGGGGAGAAACCTTTATGATTAGTTTATCGCTAGCACTAGCTTTATCCGATTTAGCTTCTCGAAATGTGAAATTAGAAAGCCTTTTTATTGATGAAGGTTTTGGAACACTTGACCCTGAAACGCTTGAAACCGCTCTTTGTACGTTAGAAAAATTGCAAGAGGAAGGTCAGAAAAATATTGGGATTATTTCCCATGTAGAATCAATAAAAGAAAGAATTTCAACCCAAATTAGGCTACAAAAAGACAGTAGGGGATTTAGTAAGATTGAGATATTTTGATGAGTTATGAGTCAAAAAAAGTTGATTTTAGAATATTTAGTTCCCAAATTAATTATTGGTTATTTATTAACCGATAACCAATAATTAATTTAAACCTCTACTTTACCTCAAAAACTCCTTCTCCAATGCGATAACCCTCAGCGTAAAGCTCAATGATGTGTTTTCCTTCTCTGTAAGCCAATCCACGACTGTAAACAAATTCGACAGATTGGTGAGAGTTATCAAATAAAATTTTCTGTCTGGCAGTATAAGTGGTTTCTTTCCCTTTATATGAAAATGTCCCCGAACCCGTTGCCATATCCGCCACAGCAGCACCTGATGGGTCAAGGATTCTTAAATAAATCGTTTTGGCTTCACGAGTTGTTACTTGATTTTCCTGTAAATAGAACGTAATTCTGACTTTATCAATCCTTTTTGACTTTACACTACTTCCATCCGTTTCCCGACCTTTTGCTGAAATTGCATAAATATTGATGCTTTCCGCACGTAAGGCTGCCGCTTGTGATACTTTGTCGTTCAGTTCACGGTTACGAGCTTCCACTTCTTTAGCACGGTCGGAAAGTTCTTTTTGTTTGAGAGAATAATTTGTTGTCGAATCACTGAGTGCCTTTTGAGCAAATGAAATGCCTTCTAAGAGATTTTTAGTTTCCTTACTTAATGAATCATTCTTAGCTGAAAGTATCCCATTTTCTTTGCGTAAAGTGACTAATTGTGCATCTTTTTGCCCTAAAAAAGCTAAATAATCTTTGATTTTTATTTCATATTTTTTTACAGAAAAGCCTTCCATTTTCTGTAAAGCCACTTTATCAGCTTGCAATTGGATTTTAGCACGTATCAACTCATCAACGTTTCCACCTAATCTCTTAATCTCAACGATTTTATTATTCAATTGATTCTCAATCGAATCTAATTTAGTATTCGCTGATAATAGTTCCTTAGCTTGTGAAGTTGAAATCTCTTCTACTTTATGGTTATCTTGACGTTCCCGAAAATATAAAAAACCTAATGCAAGTGCTAAAAGTCCTAAGACCGCTACAGCAATTTTGAGTTTATTTTCACTTTGTCTGTTTGGATTATACTCCATTTTTAGTTTTGGTAATTTGTGGGTCGTGTCTATAAAAACGTTAATTTCTTAATTTTATTTACTTAAAAATGAACTAAGTTTGTTTTAACTTTACAAATCTAAGTTATTGAAGCTGATAACGCAAAAAATTGTAGAATTTGAAATGAATATAGCACAAAATATAGAAGAAATTAAGTCTAAATTGGCAGGAACATCTGCACAATTAATTGCAGTTACAAAAACCAAACCTTTAGCTGATTTACAGGCGGCTTATGATGGAAAGTGTAAAGTCTTTGGGGAAAATAAAGTACAAGAAATGGTAGAGAAATGGGAGATTTTACCTAAAGATATTGAATGGCACTTAATTGGACATTTACAATCTAATAAGGTTAAATATATGGCCTCATTTGTGACAATGATTCATTCGGTAGATTCCTTAAAATTGTTACAAGAAATTGATAAACAGGCACTTAAAAATAATCGGGTGATTGATTGTTTACTACAAATCTATATCGCTAAGGAAGAAACTAAATTTGGATTATCCGAAGATGAAACTCGAGATATTTTGGATTCTAAAGAATTTAAGGCAATGAAAAATAGTAGGATTGTGGGCGTAATGGGTATGGCAACTTTTACGGATAATCAAGAGCAAATCAGGCTGGAATTTAGGAACTTAAAGTCCTTTTTTGAAAGCCTAAAAACTGAATATCCAGTAGCTGAAAATTTAGCACTTCGTGAAGTATCAATGGGTATGTCAGGCGATTTTTTGATTGCTGCTGAGGAAGGTTCTACGCTTGTAAGGGTTGGCTCAGCTATTTTTGGAAGTCGCTAAATACTATTTCTCGTTTGTGCCAAGTTTGTATTGTTAATTGTGTCTTCATAGAGACTTTTGTATGATAAGTAATTATCTAAAAATCAATGACTTAGTTATATAAATAGAACAAAAATGAATTGCTTTAAGTATTTTTAAAATTAGTTTTGCTTTGATGTTTACCAACTCAATCTAATCTCAATAATTTCTTATATGGCACAAATGGTCAATCTTCCTAAAACGACAACCTCATTTGATGAATCGTCAAACAATGCAAATAATGGCAAATATCTAATTCCACTTATCTTAATTACTTGTCTGTTTTTCTTGTGGGGAGCTGCCAATAATTTGAATGATATTTTGATTAAACAATTCAAAAAAGCCTTTGAATTGAGCGATTTTCAATCAGGTTTAGTACAATCGGCTTTCTATTTTGGTTACTTCGTCTTGGCAATGCCAGCCGCAATTTTCATGCGAAAAAGAGGATACAAAGCAGGCATTTTAGTAGGACTTTCTTTGTATGCAGTAGGAGCTTTATTATTTTATCCAGCCGCAGAATCTCGTTCCTACAGCTTCTTTCTTTTCGCATTATTCGTGATTGCCAGCGGTTTAGCTTTTTTGGAAACTGCCGCAAATCCTTATGTTGCCGCTTTAGGGTCGCCTAAAACTGCTGCTTTTAGGTTAAATCTTGCTCAATCTTTCAATCCGATTGGCTCAATTGTGGGCATTTTGATTGGACAGCGATTCATCTTTTCGGGCGTTGAATATTCCAATGAACAATTATCAAAAATAGGCCCAACCGAACTTCAAAATTATTACGCCAGCGAAGCTTCCGCCGTACAAATTCCCTATCTAATTATCGGGATAATCGTAATTTTATTCATGGTTTTTATTTGGTTTACGAAGTTTCCAAGCGTAGCCGAGGAAGATGTTTCTACGGAAAAAATATCCTTAAAAACCCTTTTTAGAATTAACCATTTTAGGCTTGCGGTCATTACACAATTTTTTTATGTGGGGGCTCAAGTGGGCGTTTGGAGTTACTTGATTCGCTATGCTCAAAATGCTGTAACAGGAATGTCGGAGAAAGATGCTGCTACTTATTTAACCTACTCATTGGTCATTTTTATGATTGGTCGCTTTGTGGGAACCGCTCTTCTGAAATATGTTCAATCCAATCGTTTGATGGGATTTTATGCCCTTGCTTGTATCGTTTTAGTGGGAATTTCTATCGTTTCAACGCAATACGTAGGAATTTGGGCTTTGGTAGCAACCAGTTTTTTTATGTCAATAATGTTCCCAACCATTTTTACTTTGGGGCTTGAGGGACTTGGCGAAGGTTCAAAATTAGGAGCCTCATTATTAGTGATGGCAATTATTGGTGGAGCAGTTTTAACAGCAATGATGGGTTATGTTTCAGATTTGCACGGTATTAAAATTGCCCAAATTGTACCTGTTATTTGCTTTGGTGTGGTAGCTCTTTATGCGTTCAGAGGGAGTAAGGTTGTAAGTTGATGATATTATTAACTCAAAAATAAAGTGGACTACAAAATTATTTTGTAGTCCACTTTATTTTTATAACCATAACCCAATCTTCTAATTCAAAACCATCTTTGGAAAACGATACATTTGCGAATCATAAATCATTAATTGGTCAATTTCTAACTCAAAATATTTATACAATGGCGAGCGTTCAAGTTGTGTATGAATAGCTATTTTATCCTTAGCATTCATTATAATCCAGCCACGACCAGCCTCCGCTGAAATAGCGTAGGAATCAATTACTCCCTTTAAAATAAGGTCACTAATAATGCTACGGTGTTTTGGAACGAGATTCATAAACGCTTCATCAACACTAAAAAATACACTTACCTGATACTTATTCATAATTCCTTTTTTTTCGGGGTAAATTATTCCTTTGTAAATATACCAACAAATGTTTAAAAAAAAAGTAACCCTAACTATTTCAGAGTCAAGGTTACTGTAAATTTAATGGTCAAATATTTAAGAAACATCGCCTTGCAATTTGACAAACCTTTTTTAAACTGCTCCCATTACATAAATCGTTCCTTTTGGTCCTACTTCGGTGGTGCTTCCCCCCGTATTTTCTAAGGAAATTGCAAAGGCAACCGCATTTGTCAATGACTTCATTTTTAAAATATTACTACCTGTTCCATCTATCATTCCAGCATCTACAGGTTTGCCATTTATAATTGCCCACAATTGGTATTGTTTACCTGTTGGAGCTTGTGGCAATTGTAACGCTGATAAATAAACTTCTTGTTTTATTTTATCAAAGTAAACCAACGCTGTTGCGTTTGGGGAATTCTTCTGTCCTAGAAGTTTGATAACCTTAAAATTAGGATTTTGCAAAATAGCAACCTCTTCTTGATAACTTGCTTTAAGGGTTTTTCCTTCTTGAGCAAGCACTTGATTTTGTGTTTCAAGAGCCATTAATTTATCTTCTGAGTTTTTCCAATTTTTAAAAAACCAAATATTTCCTGCAAAACTC
This sequence comes from Arcicella sp., assembly GCA_025356745.1. GTDB lineage: Bacteria > Bacteroidota > Bacteroidia > Cytophagales > Spirosomataceae > Arcicella. The sequence continues at coordinate 9,749 of JANXRS010000299.1, read as the reverse complement.
AATGCTAATAAAGCCCATGAGGCAGCCATTCTAAAAATTGAACGCTGAGGAACTTTTTTATTAAGGCTAACTATTTCACGAGGATTTTCGTCAAACTGCTCACTATTTACTAATGAGGGTTTACCATCATTTGAAGACTGATTGCTGTCTCCTGCTAATTGTTCAATTTCTACTGTTGAATGCCCTCTATTTACAGCTGATTGAAAGCGGTCTGCTGAAAGTGGTGTGCTAAAAATCTCCGCCATTATTTTATCTTTCAAAAATGCTGGAGGTTCTTTTTCGTATTGTAAGACGTAACTTTCAAGTGTATTTCTAACCGATTCAATTTCATTATAAATATCGGAGTATTCCAAAGCCAGATGCTCTACCTCAGCCGACTCCCCGACGGTAGATGCTCCCAGTACATAGCTTTCTATGATTCCTGATTCTATATATTCCTTTGTGTTCATATAATTGTGGCTAAAATTCCTAGTAGTAAAACCAATCCAAGTTCAACAAAATATTGTCTTAATTGTACGATGGCAGCTTTTACACGGGTTTTCACCGTGCCTAAAGGGATTCCAAACTCTTCTGAGACTTCCGCTTGTGTATAACCTTGAAAATAGAGTAATTCTATCATCTGCTGATACTCTGGACGGAGATTTTCAACTACTTTTTTAATTCCTATTGCATCAATATCAAATTGACTACTACCTTGATTATCAATAAAATTTATACTAGTATCAAGGTCTTGATTTCGCTGAGAATTTTGAAATTCCTGTGAGCGTATTCTATCAATGGCAGTGTTGCGTGCCACATTTAAAATCCAAGTAAATAAGGTTCCCTTCGTTCGATTATAGGCTTCGATGTTCTTCCAAATCTTTACAAAGGCATCTTGCATAACATCGGCAGCAATTTCCTCTGAATGTACTATTTTCAGAACAACGCCGTACAAAGCCGATGAATAATTGTCATACAAGATGGAGAATCCTCGTTCATCTTTGCTCTGGAGCAAAGATACGAGAGCCTCTTCAGCTATAATAGTTTTACGTTTAGACATGAGTGTTTTCTCTCAATGATGTATTTAGTGAACTTGAATTAGGATTGCTTTGGGGCATACTCCTATGCAAAGTGCTAATTTAAGGTATAATCCTTTAAATTCTACTCAAATTTACTATTAAATACACTGTTATTAAAAGGCTTAATAAAGATAATGGAGTTTTTTATAATTTGATGAGTTGATAAAATGTAAATAATGGTCATATTAAAACTTAAAATATTTTCATTTTATAGCTGTCGGTAATCAGCTATAAAATGAAAATAGCATACATTAATTTTGTACAGGTCTTGAAGACAAATGTCTAATAATAGAATATTTTATGACATTTATCATTAATAAATTTTTGAAAACAAAGGACTTTCTCAATACGGAAAGCCCTTTGTACATTACCCATTATTAAACCACACCTGTCTATGAGGCGTGAAGGGGATTTCTTTTAAATGTGAGGTTTTAAATAAGAAAAATAGTAGCCCATAATTCATGCCTTCTACCTCGTATCTCCTCTTCACACCCTACATTTTAGGCAATAATACTGCGTCTAATACGTGGAAAACACTATTTGACTAGTTTACATTGTATCCACCAATGTTTTCATACCTTCTGGTAAATTAATAAAACAATCATTTAATAATTCAAAACTGTGAAAAGTCTGCTCGTTTATTTTATAATATTAGTGTTAAATCAGTCGCTCCAAGTATCACATAGACATTAAACTTAAACGTACTTTTAACAATATTTCTTGTTTAATATCTGGTTAATTATAAACCGACTATTACCATCCGACCCTAAATTGAAAGCGTTCCAACGCCCATAATCTTCGCTAATATTAAGGTTACTTTTTCTATTTTATTTATAGTAATCAAATGTTTTTTTTTAATAAACTTTATAAACAGATTTACGGGAATGACATACTTTTGGATTGGAATAAACGAAAAAAACCGAAAGTATAATTACTTTCGGTTTTTGTGGACTATAATATGAGATGCTAATCTACAAACATTCCCTCATACTTACAGAAATTCCATTTGTTTGCTCAACTATATTATATGAACAAATAGGCTCTTTTCTGTAACATCTGCCAAGAAGCCAGAGATTTTATATCTTACTTCATGTAGTTTTTTAATTAATGAAAACTTATAAAATCGCTGTACATAGTGCTTATTTCAAAGACCGAATCCATTCCCGTACCAATGCCACGCCTTCGTTGTGTGTAGTTTTTCGCCCCACTTCGGGCATCATGATTCCTGGGTCGGTAGATTCCATTCGGTAAATAAGGATTGATTTATCGGGATTTCCCCGCACAATGTCGTAGTCACGATTGCCCGAACCACGTCCTGCTGCAACGGGCGTTTTGTTGAATCCCAAAGTGGTTGGATTGCTTTCGTGAATACTCAAATTTAAGCCTGAAGTCATGGCGGGACCTTTAGGATTATGACAATGCGCACAATTAATATCTAACCAAGCTCTCGAACGTTCTTCTAAAGTTCCCGTTTCGGGTTTATTCCAAACTGCCAATTTGGGGCAATCTTTCAAATCTGGCATATCTTTTAGTAAACCTAATTTTTGAAGGTGAATTAATTGATTTTCAGTACCATTTTCATAAGCAAAATCTCCATTTAATTGTCTTGCCGAAGGACCAATCGGAGTCATTACTTCCGAACGATTATGACAGCCTTTGCATTGATTTAGGTTTGGCATCGAATATTGTTGCGTTCTTTTTTTTCCATCTGAATATACATAACTAACTTCTTTTGTATCGCCCGCAACTTCCAAAACTGCCTCTGTTTGTTCATCATTCCAAACGTATTCTAAGGCTTTCCAACCACTTTCTTCATGAATCAACAAACGAGTTTCCATCAATCGTCTGCCTTTGGAAAGGTCTCTGAAATCATTGGGATAATAAAAAGTTTTGATAATGGTTGTCCCGACTGGAAACTCCAAAACTTCGATTGGATTATACGAAACTATCTTTCCTTCTGGAATTTTCAAAAACCTTAATTTCTCGGCATAATCAGAAAATAATGGTGTATTTAAAGCATAAGGAATGATACTATCTACAGGTTTTTGTTCTGCCATATTTCCCTTAAAAAAACCGTATGCTGAGAGGTTTATTTTTGGGGCAGTAGCTTGATTTTCAGAAAGATGAAGGGGATTGAAGGAAAGAAATGCAAGAAGAATAAATAGCAGAATAATACCTTTAGTGGGTTGAATAAGGAAGGCTCTAATGCCTTCCTTATTCTGAAAATATAAATATGGAATTTTATTTCTCATTTCCAACCAATTTAATCGGTTCAAGCGTACAATCATGCTTTGAAATATCTCGTGATATACCCTTAAAACCATGTGAAGCATCAAGGTTGACAAAACTTTGGTTTTTATTATTTTTAAGGCAAATTTTCTTGTCAGCTAGCATATTTCCTTGTGCATCAAGTGTTTTTGGGTCAATTATTCCATCATAAATAATGTGTGGCACGTCTTTTCCAAACTTCAATTTAAGTCGAAACATCAAACCCATTCTTCCCTTACTGGTTGGACGAATGTGTTCCCGTTGATACTCATTATCGTGAATATTAATAGCGGTTGGATAGGGATAATAGGCTGTGTCAGTTACGGGTCTTTCCGTCATATAATAACTGATAATTCCTGTGCCAATTGTTTTATTGTTGATAATTCTATTCTGGAAAATTTCTATATTACTTGCTGCCAACAACAAAATACCCGTTCCGTCAGATACACTCGCTACGATATTTCCTTTAGGAGCAAAATTCAAGAAATTATTATCGTGAATATAATTGTTATACACTTTACAAAACCCTCCTTTTTTCTGAACTAAATCGGGTAAATCAAAAACCAAAACCCCACCCGTATTCTCGTACGCCTCGCAATCATGGACGCTCGCATATACGGAGTTTTCAATTTCAATTCCTGCCACGTTATGATAGGCTTTGGAGTTTTTTACCTCAATATTTTTGGATTGTCCGACATAAATCCCTGCATCTGAAGCTCCAATGGCAACACAATTATCAATCATGACATCCTGACATTGAACGGGATATAATCCATATCCTCCGTTTTTCTCCGAAGGTGTTCCCGTCCATTCCACTTTTACGTTTGTGAAAGTAATACCTTTCACATTCATCGTTTTTATTAAATCTCCTTTTGAATCTTGGAGAGTCATATTCTCAATCGTAATATTCTCCCCGTTGGAAACTCTTAGCCCTTCAGCCCCTTCAGTTTGACCTTTAAAACTCAGAATAGTTTTGTTCATTCCTTTGCCACGGATAATAATATTTTTCTTATCCTCCATAGAAAGGCTATTTGTAAATGTAAAAGTTCCTTCGTCTAAATTAACGACTGAACCATTTTCAGCCATAATTAATTGAGTCTGGATTTTCTTTTGGATACTCTGTTGAGAAAAACCTATTTGTAGGCTTAACATCAGCACGGCGAAAGCAAATATCTTTTTCATGAGTTCATTTTTTATGTTATGTATCTATAAAAGTTATTCATGGCATTGATTAACTCATAAACTATTGATAAGTAGCACATTGGTTCAATTATGTCACGAATTTCATTCGAATTGACTAGTGCGAATTAACTAGGTTTTGATACTTACTTAAACTTACTCAAATTCTCTGTAAAACAAAAATTCCCAAAAGTGTTAAACACACTTGTGGGAATTCATATACTATAAAAAATAGCTTTCGCTTATTTTACTGATTTTTTTCTTGTAGTAGCTTTAACAGGTGCTACTGCTGGTGCAGGAGTCGTTGCCGCTGGTGTTCCTGCTTCAGATGATTTTGAACTCACCTCTCCTTTAATCGATAACACAATTTGTGGCGTTTCAGAATTACTGATAACAGTTACTGTTTTAGAAAAGCTTCCTGGACGACCTTGCGAGTTAAAAGAAGCCGTTACTTTTCCTGTTTTACCTGGCATAACTGGCTCTTTCGTCCAGTCTGGAGTGGTACAACCGCAAGATGCTTGGGCATTTGAAATTACTACGGGAGCTGTTCCTGTGTTCGTAAACTCAAAAGTATAGACCGCTTGAACGCCATCTTCTATTTTACCGAAATCGTGAGATTCAGTTTTGAATTTAATAACTCCTTGTGCGTTAGCAAATGAAGCAACGAACATAAATGCGAATGCGAAAAATAATTTTTTCATGACTAATTCTGATTTGTTGTTTATGATTATGATACCTTTCAATTAGTGGATAATGAATAGTAAACAATTATTAATTGTAATGCTTTACAAAAACAAGACACACTTTTAGCTTTAAATTGATTCTAAAATATAATAATTTAAGAAATTTTTTTGAGAAAATCAAAATAGAATATTCTTTCAAACTTATCATTTATCATTAATAACTTATTACTTCTTATCGTTTCACGAAACAAAAGTATATGCTTTGAAAAGGTTTGCAAAATCTTTGCCAATCTTTAACAAATCATTAACAATGCGTATAAATTCTTGGTTCGATTTGTATTGTTTGTTGTACTAATTAATTTTTTGTATTTTTGAGAAAGATATTAGTTATCAGATACTAAGTATTATTTTATGCTCATGGCAAATATAATACTTGTTCATTTAAACGATTAGGATTTGAGTTATTTCATCGCTACAAATGAAAAATATGCTAATAACGGTAATTAACCCATCTGATAAAAATAATCATTAATTAATAAAAGCCACACACTTCGTAATAACCAATTAACCCCTCCCTGCCTTGGAAAAAGAATTACTATCTGAAACTATTACTTTTACCAAAGAATTTGTTTTGGTTGATTATCAACTGGCTCGTATGAGTCGGGAATGCAGTCTATTGGTCAGAAAAGAGGTTTTTGCGGGAAGAGCCAAGTTCGGAATTTATGGAGATGGTAAAGAAATGTGCCAAATTGCTCTCGCTCGTGCCATGCAAGAGGGAGACTTTATTTCGGGATATTACCGTGACCAAACCATTGTTGCAGCAGTCGGTGATATGACTTGGATACAATATTTTTCTCAATTATACGGACACCCTGACATTGAATTTGACCCTCACACGGGTGGACGCACAATGAACAATCACCATGCAACAAGGTGGTTAGATTCGGAAGGAAAATGGCTTGACCAAACAAAATTATACAATTCTATGGCGGGCGTTTCTTCAACGGCTGGGCAGATGCCTCGGGCAGTTGGAGCGGCTTATGCTTCTAAGTTATACAAACAACTTGGTGATTTACAGAACATTTCGGATAAATTTACTCGTGGTGGAAACGAAGTTTGTTTCTCAACTATCGGCGATGCCTCTACTTCGGAAGGAATGTTTTTGGAATGTGTGAATGCCGCAGGAGTTTTGCAAATTCCTTTGGTGATGTCGGTTTGGGATGATGGCTACGGGATTTCTGTTCCTTCCGAATTTCAGACCACAAAATCTTCTATTTCAAAGGCTTTAGCAGGTTTTCAACGTAATGAAGACGGAGCAGGTTTGGAAATTTTTACGGTTAAAGCATGGGATTATGTTGGTTTAATGGAAACTTATCAAAAGGCCACTGCCTTAGCTCGTGATTTTCATATTCCATCGTTGGTTCACGTCGAGGAAGTTACTCAACAACAAGGACACTCGGCATCAGGCTCGCATGAACGCTATAAGTCGAGCGAAAGACTCCAATTTGAACTTGATTTTGATTGTAATGCTAAATTCCGTGAGTGGATTCTATCAGAGGAATTCGCCACAGAAGAAGAATTGCAAATTATTGATAATGAATGCGTTAAAGCTGCTCGTGCTGCTCAAAAAGAAGCATGGAACGCTTATATGGATTCTGTAAAACCTGAGCGAGAAGATGCCCTTTCGTTGATGTATCAGGCAGCTTCAGAAAGTAAAAGTGGTGTAGAAATCAAGGTTATTGCCGAAGGTTTACGCAAGGCAGTTAATCCAATCCACCATGAAAATGTTATGGCGGTTAAAAAGGTTTTAAGAGAATTACGTTTCGAAGAATCATCCACAAAACAAGGTTTGAAAGAGTGGTTGGCAAATGCTGATGAAGATAATTTTAAGCGTTTCGACTCATTTCAATACAGTATTTCAGCCGAATCTCCGCTGAAAATTTCAGCCGTTGCTCCTCAATACGATGGCACTTCGCCAAGTGTGGATGGACGAGAGATTTTGAATAAAAACTTTGACCATTTATTTTCAACTAATCCACGAATTTTTATTTTGGGAGAAGATGTTGGTAAAATTGGCGACGTAAATCAAACCCTAGCGGGATTGCAAGAAAAACACGGAGATTTACGAATCACTGATACGGGAATTCGTGAAATGACCATCGTGGGTCAAGGAATCGGAGCGGCCATGCGTGGACTTCGTCCCATCATCGAAATTCAATATTTAGATTATATTCTTTATCCTTTCGCTACGCTTTCGGATGATTTAGCTTGCTTGTATTATCGCACCGTGGGTGGACAAAAAGCCCCTTTAATTATCCGTACTCGTGGGCATCGTTTAGAAGGGATATGGCACTCAGGTTCTCCAATGGCAGTTTTATTGGGCGGACTTAGAGGTATACACTTGTGCGTACCTCGCAACATGACCCAAGCGGCGGGAATGTACAATACCCTTCTACATTCAGACGACCCAGCCATTGTGGTTGAATGTTTAAATGGTTATCGTTTAAAAGAAAAAATGCCGAATAACCTCCACGAAATGCGTGTGCCTCTGGGCGTGCCAGAAATCATTCGTGATGGAAGAGATATAACGATTGTAACGTACGGTTCAATGTGTAGAATTGTGATGGAAGCAGCTCGTCAGTTAGAAGAGTTTAATATTTCAGTAGAAGTGATTGACGTTCAAACGCTTTTGCCTTTTGATATTACTCACCGTATTGTAGAATCAATTAAAAAGACTAATCGAGTGATTTTTGCCGATGAAGATATGCCAGGTGGAGGTTCGGCGTATATGATGCAACACGTTTTGGACGAACAAAATGCCTACCGTTATTTAGATTCAAAACCAGTTTGTTTGGCGGCAGTTCCTCACCGTCCAGCGTATAGTTCAGACGGTGATTATTTCTCAAAACCCAACGCAGAGAACGTTTTTGATGTCGTTTATGCGATGATGGGCGAGTTTAATCCTGTGGCTTTTCCGAAGATTTATTAGTGGTTTTTCTTGTTTAATTTGCACAATTGGGTTGTAATACGTAACATTGCGTATGACAACCCAATTATGATTTTATCCATTAACCACAAAGGACTTAGGCTTTATTACGAAGATGGCAACAGTTAAAAATTGCCTTCTGAGTATTCACGAAAAATTGCCAGAATCTTAACTTCATTAGATGCTGTAACTTCGGAAGAAGATATTGTAGCATTGGGTTCTGGAATTCATAAATTATCAGGAGATTTATCTGACTTTTGGTCAATAAAAGTAAGTGTAAATTATCGAATAATCTTCAAATTTGATAGTGGAGACGTTTTTGAGGTTGATTATTTAGACTATCATTGAAAGATTTAAACAAATAAAATTATGTTAAAAAGAGAGCTTCCTCCTTCACATCCAGGAGAAATTTTGAGAGAGGATTTTATTAAAGAAAATGGTTTAACCATTACGGAAGTTGCTGAAGGTTTAGGGATTGCACGTGCCAATCTTTCTGCGATTGTGAATGAGCGTGCGGGAGTGAGTCCAGAGCTGGCAGTGAAATTGTCAGAAGCTTTTGGGAATACCCTCCTTTTTTGGATTAATCTTCAAAAAAACTATGAACTCTGGCACGCTGAACGTAAAGTGAACAGAACTATTATTCGTCATTTTATTGAGCCTACAAGAATTTCTGTGGCTGTGTAAGAGCATTATTAATTTTATCTAAAAATTCCATAAAAATTTTTCAACAAAAAGGATTAATTTAGCGAATATACAAAACACCAAGAATTTAATGGAAAATAAATACGTCAATTTCATTTCAGATGAACATTTACTCCAATGCGTTGCCAATCTTCATAAATCCTATTTGAAAGCGAAGAATAATGTGAGTAAAAAATCATTTTACAACAATAAAGTTGATACGATTAAACTTATGTTTGACTCAAAGTTTAATGACATTGATGAAGAAAGCCTTATTCAATCAGAAATTTTACGGCAAATTGATAAATCTATTAACAATTCAATTGGCACTTTCCATGAACAAATATTAGGAGGAATTGAAGGGTATGAAATGGGTGTTTTCGCATAGTATTTATTTTAATTTTTTATAGAGCGATTGATATTGCAGATTGTTTCCTCCAACGTTAAAAATCTAAATACTCTTCACAAATTTGTTTTTTAGAACTTTCTCCAAAAAGGGTTATCTCCTTCATTATGTTGTTATAAATCCCTTCTCCACCAATCAAATTCCAAAAACTATCCCCAATCAAAACGGATTCATCTTCTTGAATGTCGAACCATTTCGTTAAAAGAGAATCTTGATAATTTTTAATTTCATTGTATGGCAAAGCAAAAAAAGCAAAATCCACTTGCGGTAGATTCATGGCTAACAATTTAAACATTTTCTCTTTGCTCGCTTTGGCTTGAAAATTGTCAGATGGCATTTTATCCAACTCAAAAGCATATTTCTTATTAGTCGTTTCATTATGAATAAAAATATCACAAGTTACACTCACTGGAATTGGCTCGCCACCGCCTTGTTTTATATATTCAAGTTCTATTTTCCAGTCAGGTTTTACTTTATCAATTCCTTTT
>JANXRS010000282.1 GCA_025356745.1 Arcicella sp. | reverse complement strand
GATATGATGCAAGAAGCTGGTGCTGAGATAGTTAAACATTATCGTGAGTTGGCTTTTATGGGTTTTTTTGAGGTAATAAAGAATCTGCCGACTATTCTTGGGTTTCTTTCGTTCTGCAAAAAAGATCTTAAAAACTTCCAACCTGATGTTGTTATTTTAATTGATTATTCTGGTTTTAATATGCGAGTTGCCAAGTTTGCAAAACTCAATGGCTTTAAAAACTTCTATTATATTTCACCTAAAGTTTGGGCTTGGAATCAGTCAAGAGCCTTGAATATCAAGCGTTTTGTTGACAAAATGTTCGTTATTTTTCCATTTGAGAAAGACTTTTTTAAGCAGTATGATTATGAAGTTGAATACGTCGGGAATCCACTTTTTGATGCCATCGCTGATTTTACACCCAATCCAAATTTCAGAAAAGACGCACGTCTCGGACAAAAGCCAATCATTGCTTTATTACCAGGAAGTCGCAAACAAGAAGTTGAAACGATGTTGGCGTTGATGTTATCGCAAGTTTATGAATTTCCTGATTATCAGTTTGTTATTGGAACAGTTTCTAATCTTCCAAAAGAATTATATGCTCGTTGGCAGTCTATTTTTCCTGTAAAATTAGTGGTTGATGATGCGTATAATTTGCTCTCAGTGGCGGATGCAGCCTTAGTAACTTCGGGAACTGCAACGCTCGAAACTGCCCTTTTTAACGTTCCGCAAGTGGTTTGTTATCGTGGAGGTTGGGCGGCATATCAGGTATATAAGCGAGTAATTCGAGTCCCTTTTGTCTCCTTAGTAAATTTGATTGCTGGGCGTGAGGTTGTAAAGGAATTATTGCAATATGATTTGACAAAAGAGAATCTGACCGATGAATTGACAAAAATAACCATTAATCAATCTACGAGGCAAAGTCAGTTAGATGGATACGCTGAAATTAGAAATATTTTAGGTGAAAAAGGAGCTTCTGAACGGGCAGGAATGTTGATGGTGAATGAGGTAAGAAAAAATAAGGGTACGAAATAATTAACTATTTCGTACCCTTATTTTATGCTTCTTCAAGTAAATAATTTTTAATCCAATCTTTTTTTACACCCTCGAATTGATTGTAATAATTAGCAATTTCTCTTAAATCTTCATCTATGTTTCCTGAAATATAAAATGGTTTTCGAGCAATAACTCTTTTATTTTGGTAATCAAAAAGAATCATAATTATGGGTAGTTTTGCTTCTTTTGCAATGTAATAAAAGCCTGTTCTGAGCTTTGAGACTGGTTTTCGTGTGCCTTCTGGTGCTAAGGCAATATGAAGGATTTCATTCTCATTGTATAATCTTACGACTGATTCGACCATTCCATTATTACTAAATCTATCCACAGGTTTTCCATTTAACCATCTGAATAAAAATCCAAATGGTCCATTAAATAATTCTGCTTTTCCCAAAAAACTAATCTTTGTTTTTAAACTCGCTCTGGCAAATAATCCTAATGGAAAATCAAACCAATGGGCGTGTGGAGCTACAATGATTAAACTTTTTTTAAGTGTTTTTGGAATTTCTCCCACCAGTTTCCAACCTCCAATTTTGAAGCAGAAGATATAAATCGAATTAAGCATTTTATGAGTGGTTATATTTATTTTATACGGAAATAATTATTTTTATAAATATAATTATTTCCGTATAAAATATCAAATTATTTAGCCAAAAAGTCAATTTGCATGAATGGATAGGGCGTGAAGCATAAGATAAAAATAAGAAGTGTAAACCAACCTAAAAGTTTACGTTTCAAATCCAAAGGTTCATCAATTTCTACTTCAGGATGATAAATTCCTAAGAATCTTCCTAATAATAAAATGAAAGGTAAAAAGCCAGAAAATCCGTGTAGTGTAGAAATTTGCGGAATGTAACTTAATAAAAACTGAGTCAAAACAACGCTTAAACTCAAAACCCAAGCGGTCATTTGGTTTTCAGAAACCCTTGAAAAACAGATTCTTAAGAAGAAAATATAAGCGAATAACCAAGTAAAAAAATCTGATTCATCTTTATATTGTCCAATCGTTCCAAAGTTTTTAATGTCGTTGATTGTAAAAAGTCCGTAACCAGCAAAAAGGGCAAAACCAACGAAAATTATGGGTGAAATGATATTGAAATTCTTTTTTCCAATCAGACCGTATAAAATGTGTCCACCGTCTAATTGTCCAATCGGAATAAGATTTAGGGCAGTAAAAAATAAGGAAAGATATCCCGCCCAGATGATGGGATAGTGCATTATTTCAAAATTTGGGGGTAATAATTTTGGGTCAGCAAGGTATATTTTAAAGAATTTGAATAACAGATTGTCTCCTAAAACGATTTGTCCGTCCATAAACTTGGTAATTTTTACAATCTCCCAAGGATAATTCACCCCAAATTTTGCATATTCAGGGTGAATTTTAAAAATATATTCTAGTGGTGGAAGGTGGGTAAAACCATAATATAAAACGCCTAAGGAAACCACAAAACCTGCCAACGGACCTGCAATGCCAATATCAAAATATTCCTTACGTGAACGTGTACGCCCAAGAATACGAATAACCGCCCCCATGGTTCCAAAACTCAAACTCGTAAATGCACTTAACCACATTGGAATATAATAAGGTAATGAAACCTTGATTTTGTAATATCTCGCCATGAAATAATGTCCAAATTCATGGCAAGTCAAAATGCCAAGAAAAGGAATTGAAAATTTGAAACCTTGCCAAAAATCGTCTGGGAAATGGAGTGTATAAGCTTCAGGGACTAAGAAAAAAAATTTCCCATTCATGGCTTCCGCACCTGCTAAAGTAGTGGTAATTAAGGTTACAATAAAAAGGGTGATTTGGATTATCTCAGTTTTAAATTTCATTATTGTTGATGATTTACTTAAAATAGAACACGGATTAAACCGATTGGACACAGATAAATTTTATCATTCGTGTTCAATTAATTTAATCCGTGTTCTGTAATTTTATCGTATTAATTATAAACACCCATTCCACTAAATTTATCAACTCGTTGGTTGATTCTTTCGGTAGGAGTAAGTTTTTGTAATTCACTTATTGTTGCAATAATTACATTTTTAACTGTTTCAATGGCTAATGATTGGTTCAAATGAGCTCCACCTAAGGGTTCTGGAATTATTCCGTCTACCAAACCATTACCTTTCATATCAGTAGCAGTCAATTTTAGGGCTTCGGCAGCTTGTTCTTTAAAATCCCAAGTTCTCCACAAAATAGTAGAACAGTTTTCTGGAGAAATTACTGAATACCAAGAATTTTCTAACATTAAAACTCGGTCACCAATAGCGATTCCCAAGGCTCCACCCGATGCACCTTCACCAATGATAATACAAATTACAGGTACTTTCAACATAAACATATCACGGATATTGCGGGCAATTGCCTCTCCCTGACCACGCTCTTCTGCTTCTAAGCCTGGAAAAGCACCAGGCGTATCAATCAACGTAACGATTGGTTTACCGAATTTCTCAGCCATTTTCATTAATCTGAGAGCTTTTCGGTAACCTTCAGGATTTGGCATTCCAAAGTTTCTAAATTGACGTTGTTTGGTATTCCGTCCTTTTTGGTGACCAATAAACATTACGGTTTGGTCGCCAATTTTACCGAAACCTCCCACCATTGCTTTATCGTCTCCCACAGTTCTATCTCCATAAATTTCAATGAATTCATCGCACATTTGTTCGATGTAATCAAGGGTATAAGGACGTTCTGGATGACGAGAAAGTTGAACTCGTTGCCAACGAGTGAGGTTTATGAAAGTCTCTTTTTTGAGTTCTTCAATACTATTTTCCAATTGCGAAACCGCCAAGGAAACATCAACATTATTGTCGATTGCTAACTTTTTCATCTCCGCCAATTTGGTTTCGAGAGCAACAATCGGTTTTTCAAAATCTAACAAAGTACGCATGAGCAGCAATTAACGGAACGAATCCGAAGGTTAGTGTGGCCACAAAATTAGTCAATAATGTTTTGTGTGGAGTATAATTTTTAAAATTTTCATTTTCTTTCCCATTTAATTCTTTAAGCCAGCAATTAAATTGATGGTCAAAGCCACTACAAAAGTATTAAGAATGAAAGAAAGTAAGCCATGAAGAAGAGCCAAACGCCTGATTTTTCGAGCAGATATTTCAATGTCTGAAACTTGAAATGTCATGCCAATAACAAAGGAAAAGTAGGCAAAATCAATATAATCAGGATGTTTTTCATTAGGAAATTCTAAACCTTCAACATTAATATTAGTTCCTTTCACATTATCGTAATACAAATGAGCGTAATGAAAACAAAAAGTGGTATGAACAAGTGTCCACGATAATAAAATTCCTCCGATGATGATAGGTAAAAAAACAACTTCTTCTATACCTGATGAATCTCTTGAAATTACTAAGATTGACACCGTAATCATGCTGACAAAAGAGGCAAAAATAACGATAAAGAAAACAAATAATTTGCCTCCATCATTAGTTCTAGCTTTTTTTGTTATGTGGTCGGTTGTACTAGTAAAAAATACTATCCAACTAATGATGATGTATGATAGGGCAAAAACATCCCACAAAATCATCATAATAATAGTTGCCTCAAAATGTTGATTTCTGCTAAATAAATAGGCAATAAGAGCTAAGATTGAACTAATAAATACCCGATGTAGAGGGTCTGTTTTTGTGAAAATATTGTTGGACTTTTTGATAGGCATAGTTTTTGTATTTTGATAATTCAACTATTGAATAATTTTGCTTTTAAATTTATGGAATGCCTTACTATACAGCAAAATAATCTATTCTTTTATCATAAAAATCGTTGTTTTATCCACAATCACAGTTTGTAAGAATACTCTCTATTATACGGGGACTTTTGGTGTGTTAAATGCTTTTATTATTTGTGTTTGAAGGGTTTGTTATTTACTTACTGATGTTACGCAGACATAGCCTGCCCTTTAATATTTGTTAATTCTGCGTAAGCTGCTTTTAGGGCTTTGATATAAATTTTAGCCTTTAATTCAAAGTGATTAAGTTTTGTTTTTAGTTTGAGCTTTTCAAGT
>JANXRS010000249.1 GCA_025356745.1 Arcicella sp. | reverse complement strand
AGGGATGAATATGATTTTTGAAAATTTCCGTAAACCCGAATTTATTGAACAAAATTTGACCCCAATTTTTAAAATATTTACCCGATTTATCATCCGAAAAATACAATTATTCAAATATCAAATTTTAGTAGTGTAGAGTAGCTGATAGCCCAAAGCCTATAGCTCAAATTTATGACAAAACGTAAAATACAATATATCATTGCTCTTATGGCTTTTGCGTTATTGGGGCTAATTGCCTTCCAGATGTACTGGTTAGGCTTTACGGTACGTTCCAAAAATGACCAGTTTGGGAGCGATGTACGTGATGCTATGCAACAAGTTGTTAGAAAGTTATCGCAGCAGGAAATGTATTATTTTATGCAACGGCGAGTGGCATCAGAAGAACATCAAAAACAATTACTTGCCATTGCGAAACCTGTAGAAGAGAAAGTGAAAATTAAGAAGAAAAAAATACAACCTATTATACCTAATAATACAGCATTATCCATGAACTTGGATAAAATGAGGGAGCGACAATTTCCTTCGGATATTTTGGTATCAAAGGGTGTAGAGATTATGCCAAACGGTGAAATCAGAGAACACCAAGAGTTTTCGATTGAATTGAAAGATGAAGATTATATCAGTTTTATGAACGGTCAGAAGCAAATTGGCGATATTTTTGGAGAAGCTATTCAACGTCATAATCAGATGGTTGAAGATTCTTTAAATAAATTCCAACCTTTGATTGCTAATAAGATAAAAAATAAGAAACCGCATATTGACCGCAAAGTTCAGTCTGGAGAAACTGCTCAAAAAGTAAGAAACAAAACAGATATGGTGAAGGAGGTTTTTAATGACTATTTATTTACAAAACGAAGTATTTACGACCGAATTAATTACCAAGTTTTGGATTCGTTATTGAAATATGAAATCAAAATGAAGGGAATTGAGATTCCTTTTGAGTATGGAATTAGTAGCGTAGAAGACCCAAATTATTTGCATTATGCCTCCTCGGTGAAATATAAAATGATGGGTATGAAGAGTGACAAAGATACGTACATGGTCAATCTTTTCCCCAACGATTATAACAATTCTGAGAATTATTTACGGCTTTATTTTCCTAATCAAGACCGTTATATAATTCGGAATATTTGGATGATGTATGCTACTTCTTTACTCTTAATTTTGGTGGTTTTGGGATGTTTTTATGTGGCGGTAAATACGATTGTGAAGCAAAAACAATTGGCTGACATTAAAAGTGATTTTATTAATAACATGACTCACGAGTTTAAAACCCCGATTTCTACGATTTCGCTAGCAACACAAATGCTTAGCGATGAGGCGATTGCGGCGAGTCCGTCGATGTTTAAACGTTATTTGGGAATTATTCGGGATGAAAATAAACGCCTTGGTTCACAGGTGGAAAAGGTACTGCAAACTGCCCAAATGGAACGTGGAGAAGTTCGATTAAAATTGGGAATAGTGAATGTGCATCAAATTATTGAACGAGTTTTAGAAAATATTAGTCCGCAAATTGAATTGCGTGAGGGAATTATTGATATGGATTTACAGGCAGAAAATCCTGAAATTCAAGCAGATGAAGTGCATTTGACCAATATTATTTTTAATCTTTTGGATAATGCCAATAAATATTCTGCTGAAAAACCAATCATTAAAATCACAACTGAAAACACAGAAAAAGGACTTTCTATCAAAGTAATTGACCAAGGAATTGGCATGACGAAGGAATCTGTCAAAAATATTTTTGAGAAATTCTACCGTGTGCCAACGGGAAATGTTCATGACGTAAAAGGCTTTGGTTTAGGATTAAGTTACGTGAAAAAGATGGTTGAAGAGCATCATGGGCAGATTAATGTGATTAGTAAATTAGGGGAGGGAAGCGAATTTGAGGTAGTATTGCCTTGACGTATATTAATAAAAATAAACCAAATTTAACAAAATGACAAAGATTCTACTCGCCGAAGACGACCCAAATTTGGGAATTTTATTACAAGAATACCTGACCATTAAAGGCTATGAAACTACTTTAGCAAAAGACGGTGACGAAGCCCTAACCAAATTTGTCCAACAGGAATATGACCTTTGTATTTTTGATGTAATGATGCCTAAAAAAGATGGTTTCACATTGGCAAAAGAAGTTAGAATGTCGGATAAAAATACGCCTATCATCTTCCTAACGGCAAAATCAATGAAAGAAGATACGCTTCAGGGTTTTAAATTGGGAGCGGATGATTACATGACAAAACCTTTTTCGATGGAGGAATTATTAGCTCGTTTGCAAGCAGTTTTGCGTAGAAGTCAGAAAGTTGAAGAGCAAAATGAAAAAGTTACGAGTTTTAAAATAAAAGATTTTGTTTTTGATTCTGATAAACAAACCCTCATTTTAAAAGGCGAATCTCAAAAGCTAACGGTCAAAGAATCTGAGTTATTAAAACTTCTTTGCGAGAATATCGGTAAGCCCGTAAGTAGAAGTTTTGCCCTCAAAATGGTTTGGGGAGATGATACCTATTTCAATGCAAGAAGCATGGATGTGTATATTACCAAATTACGAAAATTTTTAAAGGAAGATGCTGATATACAGATAGTTAATGTTCATGGAGAAGGATTTAAATTGGTGGTATAGGGTTATTGCTATGAGTTGATTTATAGTATTTTAAGCATTCCAATTATGAGGATTATTAAGGGAATTTGAAAAAAACTTCTAAATCAATATGATTTAGAAGTTTTTTTATTTATTTGTAAAATTATTAACCACAATTTTACTAAAGCTACTCCCATGAGAAGACTATCTCCATTATTATTTCTTATTTTTTGTTCAGCTGTATCTTTCGCTCAAAAAATTGATTTAGACAAACTCAATTTTAAAGCATCCTATCTTCAACTTCCCAGTAATCCATTTCCAGAAGAATTCACAACTTTCTCTACTAAATTTACTGCTAATGTAATGGTATCAATTTGAATGATGCTGGATATGCCAATAAGGAAAGCGATTTAGAATCTGTTTATTTTAAAATCAGTGGATTCAAACGTGTTACTACGGGCGGTCACTTTACCATCAAAGTACAAATTGATGGCTATGATATGGGTAAACCTGTAACAGAGAAAAAGGAAGAAAAGACTAAAGACAAAGATGGGAAGGAAACTATTATCATTTCCTATAGATTAACTTTTAAATATTTAGTGCCAATAATGTACACCATAACGGACTTGAATGGAAAAATCATTAAAGATGGACCAATTGCGGAAGGTAGTATTGAAAAGACCTACGAAACAAGTTATTATAGTACCACAACTGCCTTAGAAAAATACTGGAATGATAATGCTGCAACTACGAAAAGAGGTTTATTAGGAGGATTTATTTCCGAAAAATTATCTCTATTTCAAGTCCGACTTGACAATGAAATCGGCTATGTTCCCCGCACCAATACTGATATTTTATGGACTACTGATTCTCCAAAACATTCAGAAAATGATGCTTTCAAAAAAGCTTGCGAAGACACAAAACTTGCTGTGGCAGATATGACAACGATTGTGTCTTTGAATTTATTAAAAATAAAACCTATTATTGCCTATTTTGATAGCGTTTTAGTAAAATATAACAAAGACGAAAAACCAGAGCGTAAACTAAGATATGCCGCTTGGTATAATATGGCAACTATTTATTATTGGCTTGAAGACTATGATAATGCCATTCGTTGTAGCGAAGGCTTAATTGCCAATGATTTTGATAAAGGCGATGGAAAAGACTTGAAAATTGCAGCAGAACGATTGCAGGCAAAAATGGCAAATTCAAAAATTAAAACTCGTCATTATGTGCGTGATGTGAGCAATGCTGTTGCCCCTGAAATGACCGAAATACAAAAAGAAGAGGAAGCTGCTCGTCAAAATGCCTTGAAGGATAAAGCCATGAGGGAAGCAGCTGATAGAGAGGTTACTTCGCAAAGACAGTCATCTGGAATGGTAGATTTGGATAAATCTATTAATGCGATTGGAGGATTGTTAGGAGGAGCTAAGTTTAGAGAAAAACAAAAACAAAGAGAAGATATAAGAGAGTTAACAGAATCTATTAGTTCACTTAATAATTTATTAGAAGGAAAAAGTAATGATAAATTAGAGGCTTTAAATAAAGCTATTGAGTTAGATAGTTCTTCTAAAAATAACTATGTTGCTCGAGCTAAGTTTTTTTGGAGAGAACTAAAATATGATGATGCTGTAAGAGATTTTACCAAAGCTCTTAAGATTGACCCTAAAGATGCTGATATTCTGACGAGCCGAGGTTTTGTTTTTGTAAATGGACTTGAGCAGTTTGACAATGCAATTAAAGACTTTAGTAAAGTAATAGCGTTAGCCCCCAAGGAGATTAATGCTTATAATAGTAGGGCATACACTTACTGGAGAATGCAAAATTATCAAAAGTCACTTGAAGATTATCAAAAAGTAGTTGAATTAGAACCTAAAAATCTATCAGCCTATCAAATGC
Source organism: Arcicella sp. (assembly GCA_025356745.1). GTDB lineage: Bacteria > Bacteroidota > Bacteroidia > Cytophagales > Spirosomataceae > Arcicella. Next base: position 8,552 of record JANXRS010000249.1, on the reverse strand, counting down.
TTGCAAGTACATACGATAACATGAAAAATTTTGAGATGTCTGCGAGTACTTATACCGAACTGATTAAGATAAAACCTACTGCTCAATATTACAATAATAGAGGTTGGGCATTGAGCAATGTTGGTAAATTTAAAGAAGCAATGCCTGATTTTGATAAAGCCATTTCACTTGAACCGAAGGATGGTATATATTATAAAAATAGAGGTAATGCTAAAAACAAATTAGGACAATATTCAAGTGCCTTAGAAGATTTACAGATTGCCGTTGAAAAAAAGATTGACCTACATCATAAATCACTTTCTAATAAAGGTGATAGTTACTTGGGTCTTGAAAAATACAAAGAAGCACTCCAAAACTATGAGGAAGCCCTAAAAATAAAACCTGATTTTCAAGAAGCGATTGATGGAAAAGAGAAAGCAGAAGCTAAACTTAAAAAATAATAAACAAATGTTCAAAAAAAATATCACCTTATCAATCTTAATCGCTCTGGTATCTTCATGCGTAGTACGTCAGCCAACAGCCAATCAAGTAAGTTTTGTTTCGGAAGAAAGTGCTGGAATGGTCAAAATTCATACTACAGGACTCGGTAATAATCTTTCAGAAATGGAACAAGATGCTCAAATTAAAGCATTTGAAACAATTTTGTATGTCGGTTTACCTTCTGCTTCAACAGAAACCTATCGTTCCCCAATGGTTGAAAATAAAGTTGAAATGCAGGGAGAACCCTCTATTAAGAAGTTTTTTAATAATCGAGAATACGCTCAATTTGTAACTCGTGTAGATAGATTGGAATACTTAAAACAACGAGCATCTAAAGGCGGAAGAGTCTTGAATTATAATATCGTCATCAATTATACTGCTCTCAGACGATACATGGAGCAAAATGAGATAATCCGCAAATTTGGCTATTAAACTACTCAATTAATAAAATAATGTATAAAAAAATAAGTTTATTACTCCTGTGTCTTATTTCTTTCACCGTTTTATCGCAAAAGAAAGATAATGGTTTTAATACCACAGAGCCGGCAAAATCTGCTAATAATGAAACACCTACTTCTGAAAAAAAAGTAACTGTGAAACCCACCATCATGGTTTTTCCTTTTTTTAAGGAAGGGCAAAACATTCGTCAATTAGTTGAGGATGACGTGAATAATCGTGTAGTAATGGCAAAAGTTAAAGAAGCATTTGATAAAAGAGGATATTCAACAATTGATTTCCTTTCAAAAGTAAGAAATCTAACCACCAATGAAGTGCTGAATAGTGAAACGCAAAGTGATTTAAAAACCCAAATTGTGCAATCATCTGGAGCCGATATTTGCGTTGAAGTAGAATTTAGTTACACCGAATCTTCATCTGGAAATGATATTAAGGTTATTTTGAATTCCTACGAATCGTCAACATCTTCATCTTTATCAAACAAAGTAGGTTTTTCGGGCAAATTCTATACAAATGATGTGGGTCGTTTAGCTGCTCGTGCAACCGATTCGGTGATTGAGGATTTTTTAAACATCATGCAACAAAAATTCACGGATATTATCGAAAATGGACGCTATCTCTCACTCGAATTCAACTTGGCTGCCGATGCTGATATTAAAATGAGTACAGAAGTTGGTAAAGACGGACTTCCATTATCCGATGCCTTAGAATCGTGGGTGGCAGAAAATACCAAAAATTATCATATTCAAGGAGTTACAGAATTGAAAACAATCTTTGATATTATTAGAGTACCACGTTTGGATACACAAGGACGTAACCTTACCACAACTCGATATTCATTAGATATTTTTAGATTTTGTAATGCTCTTTTTCCTACCCAAAAGCCAGACCGTAAAATAAAAGTTGAACGTTTAATTAAAGGAAATTCCATTTTTCTAACATTCAAATAATTGACAACCAAGATATTACATGAAAAAAATATTACTTTTTATCTTTTCATTTTCTACGAGTTATTCATTGATTGCTCAAAGTGAAAAAATTACTGTTGGTATTACTTATTTTTCATATCCTTCCTACAAAGAAAAAAATTATGTAGAGCAAGTGAATGAAATTGTAGCTAACGAATTTGTGAAAGCAGGCCGTTTTACGGTGGTAGATAGAACCCAATTACAAAACATTAAAGCCGAGCAAGAGCTTCAAAAAACCGAAGATTTTTTGGATAGTAAAGTCATTGAACAAGGACGAACTTTGGGAGCAAAATACCTAGTAACGGGTCAATTAGTGAGCGTTGCTACCAGTAGTTCTTATTCGGTAGAAGCCAAAAAATATGTTTATTCTGCTTCAGTATTGACTTCTGTAAAATTAATTGACGTAGAAACCAGTCAAGTTTTACAAGCTGAAACCTTCGGACGTGGGCAGTCATCTGCACCCGTAGAAGGAGGTTTTTTTAGACAAATGATGGCGGGATCTTGTGATGTGGCAGGTTATGGAAGTTCGACAGACGAAGCCCTTCGTAGTGCCATGAGTAATTTAGCTTGTGGACTTAAAAATTGGGTAAAGCGGGTTTTTCCAGTCATGGTTTCGGTGGTTGAAATTCAAGAAACTCATAAGAAAAAAGGAGCGAGAAAAATACTTATTGCAGGCGGAACGGGAATTGGTTTGGCAATCAGAAAAGAGCTGACAATCATAGAATTTGTAAAGACTAACGTGGACGGGAAAGAATTAATTCGTAAAAAAGAAATTGGTAAAGTGGAAGTAATTAAAGTGGAAGATGAAAATTTTTCCATCTGTGAAGTAAATGAAGGTGGCGTTGATATTCAAGAAAGAATTGATAAAGGAATTACCTTAAAAGCCATTGTCAAATAAATATAACCTATTGATTAACTATATTTTAATAAAAATGAAAAAATACATCTATTATATAATTACTTATCTCTTAATATTTACAGGAGGAATAATAACCAGTTTTGGACAAACTGAAAATCTTTCCAATAAAATTTCCTTCGCACTCGTAATGCCCAATGAAATCAGTGGAGGAATTAGTGAAACGCATCTGCAACGCTTGCATGATAAATTTGTTGATGCCCTTACCGAAAATGGGATTGCCTCTTTGAGCGTTCAAAATAATTTGGTTTTGTATCCGATTATTAAAATTTATAACGAACAAACCGTTAATCCAGGGCTGCAAAATATCACGGTTATTGAGGCAGATATTAGCCTGTATGTTAAGCAATTAGATAGTAAAGTGATTTTTGCTTCGATAACAAAAAAGGTAAAAGGAAGTGGTAGAAATCGTGATTTAGCGTTAAGTAATTTGATTTCAAACGTAAAGTTAGATGATAAAAGTGCGAGAGTGTTTTTGGAAAGAGCCAAGCAAAAAGCCATTACTTATTACAATCAAAGATGTTCAACCATCCTCGCACAAGCCGACCAAATGATGAAAATGAACCAGTCGCAGGAAGCATTGGTTAGTTTGTTTAGTATTCCATCAGAAGTTGAATGTTTTCAGAAAACACAAAACAAAGCAATTGAGGCATTTAAGATGTATCAGAACCAAAACTGTAATCAAATGGTGTTGAATGCAAAAGCTAAAATTGCTAATCGTCAATTTGAAGAAGGCTTGGGAATTATTGGCATGATTGACCCATCATCACCTTGCAAATCAGAGGCATTACTAATAATTCAACAAGCCAGTGGACAAGTTGAAGGCGATAATAAACGTAAATGGGACTTGCTGAATAAGATTTTTGTTGACTCTGCCGAAATAGAGAAACGCCGTTTAGACCTAATGAGTCAATTTTTATTGGCTTATGCTCTCAATGCTAATCGCTATAATTATCAAAATGTTATTCGTTAGTTTATTCAATTTAAAAAAGACTGGAATGTACTTAAAATGGTAAACAATTATAATAGTGCAAAGTATTTTTTTGTTGTGTTAAACGTATTAAAATAGCTGAATTTAAAACGGAAAATATCAGATGCTTCACTACCTTCAACAAGGTAATTAAGAGTAAATTAGTATTACAATTCCTTGAAAATTTAGCATGAAATATTAAACCTTGAAAATTTTATTTTATTTTTTTATTTTTACACTACCTTTGCCACACAATCACAAAAAGGGGTGCCTCATAACAACGGGCTGAGATTATACCCATTGAACTTGATGCGGGGTAATTCCGTCGAAGGGAATTTTGTAAATCACAAAATATAATGGCTTTTGTATATTAAATCTGACTGGATTTGACTCCTTTACCCGTCTTGAACTCATTTCAAGCATGAAAAATTATCGCTTTATTTTTACTATTTTCTGCCTATTGCCAATTGCATTTGGCTCATTTGCTCAATTTTCCATTTCTGGAAAAATTACCGATGCTGAATCTGGAAAAATTCTTTCGGGGACGACTGTAACCTTAGAAAATTCCAACAGAGGAACAATTACCAATTCACAAGGATTTTACCGTTTAATGAATCTCAAAAAAGATACTTATGTATTGAAAATTAGTTACTTAGGATTTACGAAAGTTACTAAAACGATTGATTTACAGAAAGACGAAACTTTTGATTTTTCGCTTCAAAAATCAACCTTTGAGGCTGATGAAGTGGTAGTTAGTGCAACTCGTGCCAATGCCAATTCTGCGATGGCATACTCTGATATCAGCAAAGACTATCTTCAAAAACAAAATTTAGGGCAGGATATTCCGCAATTATTAAATTTCACGCCATCGTTAGTGACAACTTCTGATGCGGGTGCTGGTGTGGGTTATACAGGAATACGCATACGTGGTACCGATGCAACTCGTATCAATGTGACAATCAATGGTATTCCGATTAACGACTCAGAATCGCAAGGCACTTATTGGGTGAATATGCCCGATTTGGCAAGTTCTGTAAATTCAGTACAAATTCAACGGGGCGTGGGTACTTCTACTAACGGAGCGGGGGCTTTTGGGGCAACTGTAAATCTTTCAACAAACGAATTCAGAAAAGATTCTTACGCAGAAATTAATAATTCAATGGGTTCGTTTAAAACCCGCAAAAGTACATTGATGGTCGGTTCAGGTTTACTGAATGGAAAGTTTACCGTTGATGCTCGTTTATCGAAACTTGTTTCTGACGGTTACATCGACCGTGCTTCTTCTGATTTAAAATCATTTTACCTTTCTGGAGCCTATTTTGGCAAGAAATCTTTTGTCCGTTTAAATGTATTTTCGGGTAGAGAAAAAACGTATCAATCTTGGTATGGATTATCAGAAGACCAATTATTAACCAACCGTACTGCTAATTATTATACTTACCCAAATCAGACGGATAATTATCAACAAGATCATTATCAATTGCTTTCTTCGCATGTTTTATCATCAAATTGGACATTCAATTTTAATTTGCATTATACTAAAGGGTCTGGGTATTATGAAGAATATAAAGAAGCAGATAAGTTTGCTAAATATGGTGTACCAAACATTATAAACGGTACTGAAACTATTAAAAAAACTGATTTAATTCGTAGAAAATGGTTAGATAATGACTTTTATGGAACAACTTTTTCTTTAGTTTATCAAGGAAATAATAGGCTTTCTGCTAACATTGGAGGTGGATTTAATCAATATGACGGCAAGCATTTTGGTGAAATTATTTGGGCAAAATATGCTCAGAACATTCCATTTGGCTATCGTTGGTATAATAATGATGCTACTAAAAAAGACTTTAATTTATACGGAAAATTTAATTACGCTCTTACGGAAAATCTTAATGCTTTTGCTGATTTACAAATCCGTACCGTTAATTATACGATGGTAGGTATCGCTAGCAAACGCCAAGATATTACTCAAAAAGCTGATTACACATTTTTCAATCCAAAGTTAGGTTTGACTTACCAATTAGCGGATAATTCAAGTATTTATGCCTCATACAGCGTTGGAAATAAAGAGCCAAGTCGTCAGGATTTTGTGGATAATGCTCCAAAAGCTCCATTAGCCGAGTCTTTAAATGATATAGAAATTGGATTTAAAACACAGAAATCAAATGTAGCATTTTCCATAAATGGTTATTTGATGAGTTATAAAAATCAGTTGGTTTTGACGGGTAAAGTTAATGATGTGGGTGAAGCTATTCGTACCAACGTGGCTGATAGCTACCGCATGGGTGTAGAAGTTGAAGCAGGAGTGAAAGTTGCTAAAACACTAAAAATCAACGCAAATATTACTTTATCAAACAATAAAATTAAGAATTTTGCAGAGATAGTACCTAACTATGATGGTGGAGCTGATATGGTAAATCAATTTGCAGAAACTAATATTGCCTTCTCGCCAAGTACTATTTTTGGCTCGCAGATTTTGTATAATCCACTCAAAAATTTAGAATTAGGGTTCTTATCAAAATATGTAGGAAAACAATATTTGGATAATACTACCGATGAAAAACGTAAATTAAATTCATATTTTACAAACGATTTAAGAGCTATTTACACCATTAAAGGAAAAACTTTGAAAGAAGTTAATTTTAGCTTTTTGGTAAATAATATTTTCAATACATTGTATGAATCAAATGGATATTCTTATAGCTATATATCTGAAAAACAGACAATTACTGAAAATTACTATTATCCACAAGCAGGTACAAATGTATTACTTGGCGTTAATTTGAAGTTTTAAAAATAAATAAATAAGGAAGGCTTTTCCTAAAGCGAAGCCTTCCTTAAAACATTAAAAATGTTACTTGGCTTACTTAAGATATAATCTGCCAATCTCTTTTGATTTTGTAGATTGTATGTACTATTATTTCGATTATTAGACCATTTTTAAGGCTAATTGCTATCTGATTTTACGGAGATCTGATATTGTATAATTCAAAGAATTACCTTTATTACTATTTTCTTATTTATAATTATTCTAAATTGTAATTTTCATTGAAAAATACGTATAATTACTGACTATAATATTCGTTCCTGTTGTAATTTTGCAGTCCAAATAATTCTTATGAATTTGGGGTCATCCAAACTTGTAATTATTTAATTTTCAATTACTTAACAAATGTTTTAAACAAAACGTATTGTTAGTATTGAGTCGGAATCGAAAGGAACCATGCAAAATACATTTAAAGCGTTTAGTTTATCACACAAATCTGCCCCCTTGGCAGTGCGTGAACAGGTAGCTCTGACAGAAGGCGAAGTAAAAGACTTTTCTATTAAAATCAAGGATTTATTCGGTATCCAAGAGGTTTTGGTCGTTTCTACTTGCAACCGTACAGAGGTTTATTACGCTTCTGAACAAGATTTTACTACTGATTTAATCAAAGTACTTTTAGTACAAAAATCTATCTTTGATATTGAATCTTATTTTGGACATTTCCAACAATTCAAGGTTCAAGAAGAGGCTGTAAAACATCTTTTTTACGTAGCAACGGGTCTTGATTCAAAAGTGGTTGGCGATTTACAAATTCCTAATCAAATCAAGCAATCTTACCAAATTTCGGCTGATTTGAACATGGCAGGTCCATTTCTTCACCGTTTGATGCACACCATTTTCTTTTCAAATAAAAGAGTAGCTCAAGAAACTTCATTTCGGGATGGAGCAGCTTCAACTTCTTATGCCGCTGTTGCTCTAACTGAACAATTAACCCAAAATATCAACAATCCAAAAGTATTGATTTTGGGTTTAGGAGAAATTGGCATTGATGTTTGCAAAAATATGGCAGACAAAGAATTTGCCGAAATAACAGTAATGAATCGTACTCGTGCGAAAGCAGAAAAAATTGCTTCGGGACGAAATTTTAGAATTGCGGATTTTACAGATTTAGAAAGAGAAATCAGAAGGTCAGATGTGATTATTTCATCGGTAATGATTGACAAGCCATTGATTACCAAAGAATTTATTGACAATATTGGTATTCTGACGTACAAATACTTTATTGATTTATCAGTTCCCAGAAGTGTTGAAGATAATGTTGAGGACATTGCGGGAGCTTTGGTTTACAATATTGACTCCCTCCGTGAACGGGCAGACGAAGCTTTAAGAACTCGGATGGCATCTATTCCAGCCGTAGAACGAATTATTGCAGAAGCCATCGTTAGTTTTAATGATTGGTCGAGGGAAATGGTGATTTCACCCACGATAAATAAATTGAAAAATGCTTTAGAGCAAATTAGAAAAGAGGAAATATCAAGACATTTAAAAAACCTCACAGCCGAAGAATCAGAGCGTATTGAAAAAATTACGATGGGTATAGTTCAAAAAATAATGAAATCTCCCGTGTTGAACCTAAAAGCTGCTTGCAGGCGTGGCGATGCCGACCAACTGGTAGATGTGATTAATGAGTTATTTGATTTGGAGAAACAAAACGTTGGATATATACATTAGGAAATTCCCTCTAATTGATTAGAGGGAATTTTTAGAATTTTACTTGATATGAAAAATAAGGTAAAATTGGTAATAAACTCTGTTGTTTTATACTTAATTGAGTTCCTCTAATCAAACCATCTATTTCTAAATAATTAGGGTTTTTACGATTATAAACGTTATAAATCCCCAAATTCCAAGCGGCATCTCTTTGTCGCTTTTTTGTTTTAAAATTATACGTTGCTCCAATATCCAAACGGTGAAAATCTGAGATTCGAGCAT
>JANXRS010000238.1 GCA_025356745.1 Arcicella sp. | reverse complement strand
AGTATTTATGTTAACATAAACCTAAAACCAGATTCAAATTTTCATCAATTTATTATTTCTGGCAAAATTACAGTTATAAAATTGTACTATTCATTGATTTTAAACTCAAAATTGCATTTTTAAATGCGTTCAACCTGATACATTTTGGATAAATAGAAATCATCCGTTTATTCACGCCTGATTTTTATTAATTTTGCAAATCATTAAAACTTTTTCCCAAATTAAATGTACGAAATATTCGTTGAAACCATTGGCTGGATTGCCTCGATTTTGATTGTAGGAGCTTTTGCCTTAAATTCATTTGGTAAAATATCCGCCACTTCTAAGTGGTATCAATTAGCTAATTTAATTGGTGGTATTTTCTTTATTGTCAACACCGTTTATCATAAAGCATATCCTTCGGCAGTTGTGAATGTAGTTTGGGTAATTATTGCTGTATCGGCACTTATAAAATTGAGAAAACCATGAATATATTTAGTTTAGATACACTTTCAATCGCCAAAAACTTATTGGGTTATACTTTCATTCACGAAAGCGAAGAAGGAAAAACTGCTGGAATAATCGTTGAAACCGAAGCATATTTGCAAGACGACCCAGCCTGTCATGCTTATCGAAAAAAGAGTGTGAGAAATGCACCCATGTTTGGCAAGGCAGGAACCATTTATGTTTATCAGATTTACGGAATGCACTTTTGTGTCAATATTTCAACGAATCAAGAAGACATTGGTGAGGCAGTTTTAATTCGTGCCTTAGAACCAACGGAGGGTTTAGATTTAATGGAAGAAAGGCGTTTAAAACATTCAAAGTTAACGCAAATGAAACCCAAAGATTTATGTTCGGGGCCAGGAAAATTAGTGCAAGCCATGGGGATTAATAAAAATATGAATGATTGGCATATTTTAGATTCTGGATTAAAAATCATTCCTCCAAGAATACAAATAGCTGATAGTGATATTATTACAACTGTAAGGATTGGAATTACACAAGGGGCAGATTTACCTTATCGGTTTTATATAAAGGGTAATAAATTTGTAAGTAAATTATAGTACGGACAAAGCCAGCTATATTATAAAAATCCCTGATAAGAAATTAATCCAATGGCCAACACTGCTAATGCCAAGCCGATTTTATTCAAATTTGTCAATTTTTCATGGAAGAAAATTAAGGCAATAATTGCTGAACCTAAAATCACACTAATATTATAAATCGGCAACACAAAAGCACCATTATTTTGAAAAACATCTAATGCTTTTAATAAGAAATAGAACGACAAAAAGTTGGGAATCCCTAAAGGAAAAGCAGCCCAAATGCTTTTTAATTCAATCCTTTCTTTTCCTTGTAAGATTCTAATTATCAACACAATACTCCCAAAAATAATTGAACCTGCTATGATTGTGAGCGTAAATGGAATGGTATTTCCAGAGGCAGTTACGTATTTAGCATTCAAATAATTGAAAGTTGTATTCGTTATTCCGTACATCACAAAAACAGCAATTGGTAATAGCCAATCGGATGTGTTTTTAACTTGATTATCCAATTTTTCTTTTCTTTTCAAAGTACTCAAAACAACTGCAATCATTGCCAAGGTTAAGCCTAAATAATTCCAACTATCAAATTTTTGACCTGATTTCAAGACTATCAAACTGAAAATTACGGGTATTACCAAAGAAATATTACTGGCTAAGGAAGTGGCAGTGATACCCACTTTTTGAGTAGATGCTCCAGATAAAAGAAAAGTTATCACAAAACCTAAGCCCAAAAGCATTGCCCAAGGCGTTGAAGGTTCGGCAAAACTAAGGGTAAAATGCTGATTATCAGGTAAAAAAACTAAACCAGTTAAAAAACAAACAGGATAATTTAAAATAATGGCTTGAAAAGTATTAACACCAAAACGAGCATGTAATCTAAAATTGATGAGTAATAAAATGGAGAAAAAGACGCTTAAGGCTAAGTAAATCATTAGTTTTCGTTTGGTAAAGGCATATCGCATACACCCATTTTCAGACACTTGGACGTATGCGATACGCTACTACATAAAAATGACACGACTTTTTAAAAGCCGTGCCACAAACATAAATATTTTTTATCAGACTTACGCCTTCTTTACCAAATCTTCTAATAAATCAATCCAAACAGTGGAATTATTTAAACTTTCTACCAATTGCCAGTGCTTTCCACCGTTTTCCTCGAACATTTCTTTATACTCCTCTCCTACTTCAATAGTCGTTTCTAAACAGTCGGAAACAAAGGCTGGCGAGAAGGCTAAAACGTTATTTTTGCCTGCTTTTGCTAATTCTTTTACTACATCATCGGTATAAGGTTTTATCCAAGGGTCATTACCCAATCGTGATTGAAAGCAGGTTGTATAAGTGCCCTCTTCTAATCCTAATTCCTTAACCATCAATCGAGTAGTTTCAAAACATTGAGCTCTGTAACACAATTGATTCATGCTATGCAATGAATCACAACATGAGCCTAATTTACAAACTTCTCCTGTGCAATCCCCCTTTCTCATGTGTCTCTCGGGTAATCCATGATAACTAAAAAGGAAATGGTCGAAGTGGCTTTCAGCCATATATTTACGAGCAGTTTGTGTAAAATGCTCAATAAATTTTGGATGGTCGAAGAAGGTATTTGTAAAATGTAATTCTGGAATAATTTGCCAATCAGATACAATTTTCATGGTCTTCTCAAATACTGAACCTGTACTTGCAGAGGCATATTGCGGAAATAAAGGCACCACAATTATCTTTTTGAAACCTGATTTTTTAAATAAATCCAAGCCTTCATCCATACTGGGCGATTGATAACGCATTGCCAATTTCACGACATAATCATCGCCCAATCTTTCTTGCAACATTCTTTCTGCATCAACGCCATAGAATTTCAAGGGTGAGCCTCTTTCCGACCATAATTCTTTATAAATTTTGGCAGATTTTGGTCCACGGAAAGGAGAAATAATTAGATTCACTAATGGCCATCTAAATGCGGAAGGAATATCAAGCACCCGTCCATCCATCAAAAATTCACGGAGGTATTTACGCACGTCGGGCGTATTCGGAGAGTCAGGCGTACCCAAATTTACAATTAAAACGCCTGTTTTAAATTTAGTTTTTATCTGTGGTTCAATCAATGATTGTGCTTCTATCGTTTGCATATTTTTTCAAGAATGACTATATTTTACTAAATAATCTACAAATTTAACCCTTGAAATTCAATTTTTGTTTAAAATTATTCTTTCCATCCCGTGGGTTTAAAGGGAGTTCTGAATAATCCCTCAGAACATTGCACTAAATCCTTACAACCAACTTGAAGTGGGGGACACGAAAAGGTATCTCCTTGAATAGTTCTTACTGTCGGCGTTTCATCTTTCGGCACTTGTGTTCTATCAATGTAAAAAATCTTTTTACGAACCGAATAAACATCAAAAATTCCTAATATTTTTTCGTCAGGATTAGTCGTAGATTTCACATTAAAACTAAATCGAGTTTCAGCAGGAACGTCAAACAGTGTTCCATTATTTTGAACTTGAGCGTTTAATCCTTGATAATAATTATATGAATTTCGAGTAATTCCACGTTGTTCAAACTGCAAATAATAGGGTGAAACGCCATCATAGGGTACTCTTGCCACTTGTTTACCCGTAATTCGCTGACCATTCAAATAATTATCTGAAAATATATTTAAGTCTGTTGAAAAAGTTATATCCCAGCAATCTCCGTCACATCGGTAATTCAACGTTACATCCGTTGGGATTCTTGGTTGCACACAGCTATTAGTTCGGAAGTCATAAGACCCACCTACGCAGGTTTCGCAGATATAAGCTCGTTCATAATGTTTCCAGTACCATTGATAATTATCGCCCGTTGTAGAAGGGTCTTGAAAATCAACATAGAGATTAAAACCTCCACGGCGAGGGTCACCTTTAGCATAATTATCTTGAACTTCAAAACGAGTCAATAAATTTTCAATCTCTGGAACAGATTTCATCGTTTCAGCCTGCGACTTATATTTTTTTCCATCAATTGTTTCAATATTGAGCGTGTAAGTTCCTCCAATTCTTCCCGCAAACTTTATTGAAGTAAAATAGGATCCCTTAGTTGATGATTCTGTAAGGTCTTCTCTGACTCCCTTTTCATCCGTAAAATAAACTTTTGCTCGAGTAATGGGTGTGAAATAACTACCCATCAATTTATCGGCTGATAAGTATAATTTAACTTTATGCGGACCAAGTTGGTCACTTAACGATGCCTCGACCGTTAAAAAACTCTTAGATGATACTTGGGTAAAATCTGTAATTGGTGTGATGCAAGAACCCACCAACAAAAGCAGCAAAATAAGATATATTGGAAATTTATTTTTCATATAATTGATACGTAAATCAAATTTGATAAGTCATGAGTCATCAAGACCTTAGACCATTTTTAAAATGAGGTCAGATGAAAGTTAGATTATCTATTTAATAATTTTGGTTATTGTTTAAAACCCTCTGACGGAAATCAAACGCATTTGTCTTAATCCTATTTATTACAAAAATTTAAAATTATAGGTCAAGGAAATAAATGGAGCGCCAAAAACACTCAATTCATACGGTTTTATTCCTGCTGGCGTTGATTTAAAAAAGACTGAGTAAGGATTTTTTCTTCCATAAATATTATAAACAGTAAACGTCCAACTCCCCTCCCAACGTTTCTCTTTTAAACTCGGATTAGTGATTGTCCAAGAAAAATCAAGGCGATGATAATCCGCAATTCTATCATTATTACGAGTTTCATATACTGGATATTTTTTATTATCCAACTGAAATAAACCCGATGGCGATGAAAATGGGCGACCCGTACTATAAGCAAATGTAAAACCAAAACTATGATGAACCGTTGGTTGAATATTTACCGTTGCATTAACGGTATGAGGCTTATCATAGTTAGAAGAATACCCATTTCCTCCCGCAATTTGTTGTAATTCAGGAAAATCTCCACGCACTTGTTGCAATGAACGAGCGTAGGTATAACTAATCCAACCGCTTAATTCTCCTCTCTTTTTGGTGAGCATTAATTCAACACCATAAGCCTTTGCCTGACCTGAAACGACCTGTGTTTCAATGGTTTTATTCAATTGGAGATTGGCTCCTGAGATATAATCTAAGATATTGTTTGTTTGTCTAAAATATCCTTCGGCAGAAACTTCAAAGATATTTTCTTTAATATTTCTGAAATAACCCAAAGAAATAAAATCACTTTGTTGCGGTTTTATGTAAGAGTCAGATGTTTTCCATCGTGCGGTTGGCAGCGGTGTTGTGTTGTTGGTTAATAACTGAATAAATTGTTTCATTCGGTTATACCCAAATTTAATGGTAGAATTTTCTCCGATTGAGTATTTCATTGCAACTCGTGGTTCAAAACCTCCATAACTCTTTTCAACCGAACCACTACTAATTTCTTCAACACCAATTTGAGAATTTGTCGTCCGAGGTTCTCCTTCAATATATTGTCTGTGAGAATATGGTCCAAAATTAAGGTAATTGGCGTAACGAAGTCCTGCTTGAATGGTAAACTTTTCACTCATTTTATATTCATCATCCACATAAATTGCCGTTTCTAAGGACTGCTCATTAGGCAAAATTACGGTTGCAATTCTTGATTTTACATTTTGATTTAACGTTCCTGGTGAAATATTGTAAGTAACTGCTGAAAGTCCAAAATTAATTTTATGCTTTTCATTCGGATTATAATCAAAGTCAATTTTTAAGTTTTTGTAGTTAATGCTGTTAGTTAATTCAATCCGATTTACGCTATCGGGAGCATAGGTACGAGTTCTATAGTTTGAGATAACGCCCAGTACATCCACACTCAATTTCGTATTAAAATAATGATTCCAACGCCCTGAAAAATTAAGATGTCCGTAGTTAAATTGAGTACGTTTAGCAATGACATTTTCTAAACTGAAAAGGGAATCAACTTGATAAAAATCACTACTGACGTAAGTGGAAAGGGAAAACGTATTATTTTTATTGGGTCGATAAAAAATCTTTGTGGCTAAATCATAAAAATTTGCTCGAGAATTTTTAATATTATCTGGTCCAACTAATTTAAACCAAAAATCATTAAACGATAAACGTCCTGCTGCTAAAATAGACAATTTGTTCTTAATAATCGGGACTTCAACCATCGCTCGGTTCGATACTAAACCAATCCCCCCTTGCAATTTGAACTTCTCTAAATTAGGTTCAGTCATTTTAATATCTAAAATTGAAGCCGTTCGACCTCCAAAACGAGAAGGAACGCCCCCTTTATACAATTCTAATTCACGAATAGCATCAGAAGCAAAAACGGAAAATAAACCAAAAAGGTGAGTAGGATTGAAGATAGGAGCTCCATCAATGTAAATCAAGTTTTGGTCAATGGCTCCTCCTCGAACATTGATACCATTTGAACCTTCGCCCACTGATGACACACCTGGTAGCGTTTGTAAGGAACGAATTACGTCTACTTCACCCATCATCGCAGGCAATTTTTTAATGGCTTTTATACTCAATAAAGTTACGCCCAAAGATGGTGATTGAATATCTTTACGGGTAGCTTGACTCGATACAATAACTTCTTCCAAAGTTTTGGTAATATCATCTAACTGAACATCAAGTCGTTGATCAGCTTTTAGTTGGGTTTTAATTCTGAACGGTTTGTAACCAACATGACTAATCTTGATGATATATTCTCCCGCTGGCATATACATTTGAAAATATCCCGTCGAGTCGGTAATAATTCCTGATTTTTTAAAATCTAAAGAAATACTTGCCCCAATGATTACCTCGCCAGTTTTAGAATCCGTTACTTTTCCTTCAATTACAGGTAATCTAAATTCTCTATCTTGTGCAGATAAATATTGAGTTGATAGTAAAATCAGAAAGCAAATAAGTAGATTTTTAAGTGAATAAAATCGTAAATTTTGAAACATTCTTTCGCAGTTTGAGATGAAATTTTCTTGTAATTGTTTATTACATTTCGAATAATACAAATAACTTGATTTTTTCTAAAAGTATTGGTATTATTTATGTGTTTTCTCTGAATGTGTCGATATAAAGTCAGAATTATGCGAGAAAATACTATGTAAAATAAAACAGCATTAAAACAAATCCTACCCGATTTGTTTTAATGCTGTTTTATTAAGCTGTGAATTATAAGTTAGTAGAAAGAAATCACTAACGCACAATTCACTAAATTACAAGGCTTTAAAATTAAACCAAGTCGAAACGGTCAAGGTTCATCACCTTAGTCCACGCTGCCACAAAATGCTGTACAAACATTTCCTCAGAATCTGTACAAGCATATAATTCAGCCAATGCACGAAGTTCTGAATTAGAACCCAAGATTAAATCTACACGAGTTGCAGTCCATTTAGCGTTACCTGTTATACGGTCAGTTCCTTCAAAAACATCTTGAGAGTCTGAAATACCATTCCATTTCGTACTAAAATCAAGTAAGTTTACGAAGAAATCATTTGTAAGTGCTTCAGAACGATTAGTAAACATACCTTGTTGCGACTTATTATAATTGGTATTCAACACACGCATACCGCCAATTAAAACAGTCATTTCAGGAGCAGTCAACGTCAATAATTGTGCTTTATCGAGTAACAATTCTTCTGCCGATACTGTATATTTAGTTTTCACATAATTACGGAAACCATCTGCTTGAGGCTCAATAACAGCGAATGAATTAATATCAGTTTGCTCTTGAGAAGCATCAGTACGACCAGCTGTGAAAGGTACATTCACTTCATGACCAGCATTTTTTGCTGCCTGCTCAATACCTACACATCCACCTAAAACGATTAAATCAGCTATTGAAACCAATTTTCCATTTGCCTGTTTGCTATTGAACTCTTTTTGAATACCTTCAAATATTCCCAATACTTTTGCCAATTGAACTGGACTATTTACTTGCCAATCCTTTTGCGGAGCAAGGCGAATACGTCCACCATTTGCACCACCACGTTTATCAGAACCACGGAAAGTTGATGCCGAAGCCCATGCAGTTGATACTAATTCAGATACAGAAAGTTCTGAGGCAAGTATCCAGCTTTTCAATTCAGCAACATCTTGATTATCAATTAATTCATGCGTAACCGCTGGAATAGGATCTTGCCAAATCAATTCTTCCGTAGGAACTTCTGGACCAAGATAACGAGCAACAGGACCCATATCACGGTGAGTTAATTTGAACCATGCTCTTGCGAAAGCATCTGCAAATTGATCTGGATTTGCAAGGAATCGTCTTGAAATTGCCTCGTAAATTGGGTCAGCTCTCATAGCAATATCAGACGTAAGCATGAATGGAGCGTGACTTTTTGACTTGTCATGCGCATCTGGTACTAAACCAGCACCTGCACCATCCTTAGGTTTCCACTGAAATGCTCCCGCTGGACTTTTAGTTAATTCCCATTCGTAACCAAAAAGGTTCTCAAAATAATTATTGCTCCATTTGGTTGGCGTTGTAGTCCATGCTCCTTCAAGACCACTAGTAATCGTGTCTCCTGCATTACCAGTACCATAAGAGTTTTTCCAACCTTTACCTTGCTCCTCAATTCCCGCAGCAGCTGGCTCAACCCCAACGTATTTACCTGGATCAGCAGCACCGTGGGTTTTGCCAAAACTGTGTCCACCAGCCGTTAAAGCAACTGTTTCTTCATCATTCATTGCCATACGACCAAAAGTCTCCCGAATGTCACGAGCAGAACCAAGTGGGTCAGGTTGTGAATTAGGACCTTCTGGATTTACATAAATAAGTCCCATCTGAACAGCCGCTAAAGGTTGCTCCAACTCACGTTCTTCCGTATAGCGTTCGTCACCCAACCATTCTTTTTCAGAACCCCAATAAATATCTTCTTGTGGCTCCCAAACGTCTTCACGTCCACCAGCAAAACCAAAAGTTTTGAATCCCATCGACTCTAAAGCACAGTTACCAGCAAGAATCATTAAATCAGCCCATGAGATTTTTTTACCATATTTCTGTTTGATAGGCCAAAGTAATAAACGTGCTTTATCAAGGTTGGCATTATCTGGCCAACTATTAAGTGGAGCAAAACGCTGACTGCCTGAACCACTACCACCACGACCATCAGCTATGCGGTAAGTACCCGCACTATGCCATGCCATACGAATGAAAAACGGTCCGTAATGACCATAATCTGCGGGCCACCAATCCTGTGAAGTAGTCATCAAATCAATAACATCTTGCTTCAAGGCACTAAAATCAATCGTCTTAAACTCTTCAGCATAATTAAATGACTTGCTCATCGGATTAGACAATGATGAATGTTGACGAAGAATATTCAATTTTAACTGATTAGGCCACCAATCACGATTTCTTGTTCCACCTCCAGCACTTTGCTTTGATGCTGTTTGCGTTGTTACCTCACCGTGATTTACTGCTGCACCATGATTGAACGGGCATTTACCCCCAGTGTTCAATTCAGATAAAATGCTATCTTTTGCGTTATCTTCCATTTTTAACAATATTTTGATTTTTAATTATACAAATTTATACTATATTTTTTAATAATTTTTATCTATATATTCTATAAAATTATAGAAAAAACTTATAATCAGAAATTAATCTCAGTAAGTACATAAAATAACCTACTTTCTTAAATTCCTTAACTTTCTGATTTATGTTTAAACATAGATTACCCATAAAAAAGGCTAATAAAATTGCGATTTTATTAGCCTTTTTTGTCAAAATATATCTACAAACTTATTTCAATATCTTCACTTGAATGTCTTTAAAATATGCCACACTCTTCGGATCATGTCCTTGTAGAGCAAATGTACCAGAACTCAAATGTTTTAGTCCACGACCTTCGGGTAATGTATCGGGTTCAGTATAATCAACCGCTACTTTATCATTTATTTTGATGATGATTCTTTTACCATTTACAATAATATGATACTGATACCATTCATTATCCTTCGCCAAATTTTCTTTCACGTCATTAACACTGTATAAGCTACCTGTTTTCCGCCAGTCTCCGTGTGTTTGGTTCACTTGAACTTCATAACCTTTTTCGGGCCATCCTGTGGCTTGATAAGCCGTATGAATAAATATGCCCGAGTTTGAGCCTGGCATAGTTTTAGCTTTTAATTTCAATTCAAAATTTTTGAAATCATGATTGGCAACTGTTCCTTCATAGAAAAGGTGAGTTCGCTCTCCTGCCACTTTTATGGTGCCATCTTCAACTGAAAAAGTTGCGGGATGATCTTCGTTTACACGCCAGCCAGTAAAGGATTTTCCATCAAAAAGTGATACCCACCCTTTTTCTTTTTTCTGTGAAAACGAGCAATTAACTGCTAATAAAAAGGCAAATAATAATAACGTGATTTTTTTCATTTTGAAATGAGTTTTAGTGTTTAATATGACCATAAACTATGTCTTCATGGATTTATACTGATAAAGTTTATTGAAAAGTAAATACAAGTCTATCCCCTCCTATCCCGATTGAAACATTATGGGTAATTAAAGTTACGATTTGACTTATTTTACAGAATAAAATAAATTATACATTAATTAAGACTTGAATTCAATTGTTAAATGCAACTTTGAGAATGGTTGATTAGACTATATTTTATCAGCAAAGAGGAAGAGATTACTCTTCCCCCTTGTCTGATT
>JANXRS010000216.1 GCA_025356745.1 Arcicella sp. | reverse complement strand
ATTTACTACTGGACATACAGTAGTTTTCCTTGGTTAGCATTTTGAAATATATCATTCAGTACGCCAATAAATCGTTTCAAAGACCAAATCTTAGCTTTGATGATTGAAAGCCCTTGCCTGAAGTAAGAAACGGCCAGCCGAGAGGGTTTATTTTTATATATTTTCTTCTTTTCAACTTTATTTTCAAGACCTTGCGGAGTACCGCCCAGTTGTATGCTTAAAACATAGGCCATGACTACCAAAGCAACCATTAAACAGATTTTAGAATCTTGACGAAGCGGATCGCCGCCCGAATTAGGTCTTCTAAATTGAAGCCCACAGTGGAGCTGCATTGGATTTCAGGTGTTTAAAACAGATTTGATTGGGCATCCCCAAATACCACTAAAAATTTACAGCAAAATTGAGTTGGAATTTGTCAAAATTAACACTAATTTCTTTGATGAAAATACGCAAAATAGCACTAAAAATTTACGGCAAAATACCACTAAAAGTGACAAAAGTAGGGAGTATTAGGTAGAATAATAACTAATCTATTAGTTAAAAACCGTAAATTTTCGCACAAATGTTATGAAAACCTCCGTATGTCGTTTTTAGCACTTAACAATGTATATAAAACGCCAAACAAAAATCCTGTTTTTCCCGAAGTGAAATCCATTCAAAGAAAAAAAACGGGTTAATTATTCAATTAAATCAACAAATGTCAAGTGAAATTTTGGCAAAACTGCCAGGATTTGAGATTGCCGCTCAGGACGGAAAATTTTTATCCGTCAAAGCCAAAAGCATAAGTAAGACAGAAATCAGCGTTGAAACACCTATAAATGCAAAATCAATCAGATATGGTTGGACATCCTATTTCAAACTAATTACGAAAATTTTTGATAAGGATGGGCTGCCATTGGGGACTTTTGTATGGGATGTTAAATAATGGAAAATTTGGTTCAATTAACCATCTTGATACGTTTCTTTAAACTTATGATTACCCCAAATTTTTTGATGAATGCCTAAACTCTTTGGGTGTTATATTATTGATTTTTTTGAAGCTTCGGTTAAAATAAGACATATTGGAATAGCCACATTCTAGTGCAATTTGTGTGATTGGCAAATCAGATTGTTGCAACAATTTCTTAGCGAAACCTATTCGTACCTCATTCAAGAAATCCGAAAAAGTGCGATGAGTAAGTGCTTTAAAAAAACGGCAAAAAGAATGAAGCTGTAACCCTGATATCGAAGCCACCTGTTGGAGCGTGATTTCCTCTTTAAAATTTTGCTGTATATAATGCATAAGTTTATGAACCCGTCCTGGTATTTTCTCTGCATAAACAGAAAGTAAATTAGGAATATTCAACCACCTTTGGTCACTTGAATCCAACAGAATATCTATAATTTGAATAAAGGAACTCAATAACGGAAGGTCTGACTGTTCAAGCATATTTAGTATAATCCCTGTTATTCGCTTCTTATTGTCCCCGCTTATATTAATTCCTCGTTCAGATTCCTTAAAAAAGGCTTGTAATTCTACCGTATTAGTCATTCCTTTCAGATTTTTGATTACGATTTCTGGGTTTATATAAATTGTTACTGAAACGGCATTATTGGTCGAATCTGGCAGTAATTTACTGTACCAGACGTGCGGAACATTCGGACCTACAAATGTCAAATCTCCTTCTTCAAATTGCTCAATTGACTCCCCAATGACACGTGTTCCTGAACCCGACAGGATATAAACAAGCTGACATTCAGTATGAAAATGAAAGTCCGTGGCAAAGTTTGGTCTTACTATTTTCTTTACTAAAAACGGTTTTTTTGATTGTGAAAAATCAGGGAGCAAAGTGTAAGTTACCTTCATATCTTGGGCGTTTTATTGGTCATGCAAATATAGTATTATAAGGTATCAATATAGAATCAAATTTAAGGATTATTATCATATAATTTTGTATTGTAATTATATAATATTGAAACGAACAAATGTAATTAGTCACATTTACTTTGAATTATACTCTCATTATTTTTTTAATTTTTATACAAATAAGTAGGTGGATAATTTGCTCCGTATTTGATTATGCTACAAATCGTAGGAAAAATATTCATTCTCAATACTTTATACTCCCTTCTATGACTTTTTTTATCTTTTCAATTTTGTATCATTATTTAGAGCGTTAAGGTACTAAATATATTGCCGAATACTTACTGAGTGATACTAATAGTATATTAACATATTAGAGTTCTTCATTCAAAACAATCAAAACTTTTCACAATTTAAAATGCAAAGACAATTATGAAAACAAACTATTACTTATTTCAGATAATGAATCGAATAAAAAGAATCATCATTTGCCAAATTATTATTGCGATAATCTTCACAGGGATTACAATGGCACATGGAATTTCTTTCGAGACGTTAACCCCCAATGCCCCCATTATTCAGGGAAAAGTTCTTGACAAAAGCACTGCCAATGGTTTACCTGGTGTGAATGTCAGGGTCAAGGGTACGGGCAGAGGAACTATTACTAACGAAAAAGGCGAGTTTAGCATTAAAATACAGCCAACAGATGCCATTCTGGTATTTAGTTTTATAGGTTATAAAACCACCGAAGAATCTATAAATAATCGCTCAGAAATTTTAATCAATCTGAATCCAGAGGATAAACTTTTAGATGAAATTGTTGTGGTTGGTTATGGTACGCAAAAAAAGAAAGATTTGACAGGGGCAGTAGGTAGCGTAAAGGGTGCTGAGATTAAATCTGTAAGTGCGGGTGATGCTTCAAGTTTATTGCAAGGACAATTAGCTGGGGTAACTGTACAAAATGGCGGTAGCGCTCCTGGTCAAGCACCATCTGTGATAATAAGAGGTACTGGTACTTTTGGTAATGATCAGCCCTTGTATGTAATTGATGGAATGATTGCTGGTTCAATGGCATACATTAACCCAAATGATATAGAATCAATAGAAGTACTAAAGGATGCTTCCGCAGCAGCTATTTATGGTAGCCGTGCTGCAAATGGCGTAGTCCTCGTAACGACTAAAGTAGGGAAAGCGGGAGATGTGAGAATTAGTTTAAACGTGAAAAGCGGTATTCAAAGTCCAAGTAAAAAGTTAAATTTTTTAAATGCACGCCAATATGCAGATTGGAACAACATGGCACATGATAATGATGGTCTGCCACGTGCTCCAGCAAACAGTACGCAGTTTAATCCAGCCATAGATACTGATTGGCAAAATCTGGAATTAGGTAGTGCCCCTATCTCCGATTATAATTTGAGTTTATCAGGTGGAAGTAATACTGCTAAGTATTTTATTTCTGGTGAATATTTTGATCAAAAAGGTATTGCTGTCGATTCAAGATTTACGAGGTATAATTTACGAGCTAATTCCATGTTTACCAAAGGAAGGTTTAAGTTTACCGAAGCGTTATCCATATCTCATGGTGTAAATAACCCAAACACTTATGTAGGAAGAGAAACTGGTCCATTACCAACTATGCCAATTTACGATTCAAAGAACTTGGGTGGTTTTGGTGGTCTGGATCCTGCATTTGCAGGTGTAGCAAGGGCGATTAACTGGTATGGATTGGCTCAATTAAATGACAATAAATATACTACGGATCAGGCGTTAGGCAATGTAGGCTTAGAATATGAAATTATTGATGGATTAAAATATAAACTAAACGCAGGTATTGATTATTCTGTTTATCGTCAATATAATTTTACTCCTGCATTTTTTATGAGTAACTCACAGGAAGCAAATCAACTACAATCAACGTTAACTGATAACTATTCTCAATCGCTCACTACTGTTGTGGAAAACACTCTGACATATAACAAGTCGTTCGGGGATCATAATTTTGAGGTTCTTGCGGGTTATACTTCTCAGAATGGAAACACAACCTTTTTAGGAGCAAAAGCTGCTAATTTCCCTTCCAGTACTTTGCGAGTAATTGATGCAGCCATTGATAGAGACGTAGGCACTTCTGGAAACTTACAACAGTTTATTTTGCAGTCGGTACTTGGTAGATTTAATTATAACTATAAGTCTAAGTATCTGTTAACAGCTACGATACGTAGAGATGGTTCATCTAAGTTTTTATATCCTGATAATACATTCGCCACATTTCCTTCATTTTCACTCGGCTGGAGAGTGAGCGAAGAAGCATTTTTTCCAAAGAATGCTTGGGTGAATGATTTGAAAGTAAGAGGTAGTTATGGATCATTGGGTTCACAAAATATTGGTAATTACTTAACGTCTCCAACACTTAATTTAACCTCTGATTACTATTTTGCAGGAGGAACCCAGTCGGGTATTGCATTAACACAATACGTAAACCCAGGTCTCAGATGGGAATCAACTCAAACGGTAGATATTGGGGTTGATTTAAGTATGTTCAACAATACCTTAACAATAGGAGCAGATTATTTTGATAAAACATCATCAAACGTTTTGGCACAAATTCCAATTCCTGCTTATGGAGGTGCAGGGTCTACTTTAACCAAAAATGCTGCTTCAATCAATAATAAGGGTGTTGAAATGGCTATAACTTATAATAGACCAGCAAATTCTAAAAATGGATTCAAATACAATATAACAGGTACAATAAGTTCTGTTAAAAATAATGTTGTTAGTTTAGGAGATGGTGTTAATCCGATTAATGGCGGTGGATTTACTCAGCAATCGCTACGGGCAACACGTACTGATGTTGGTCAGCCAGTAGGTAGTTTTTGGGGATATCAGGTATTAGGCATTTACCAAAGCAAACAAGAAGCAGTGGCAGATGGTCGGACAGATGCAGGACCTGGCGACTTTAAATTCAGTAAGAATCCTACATGGCTCGGCAGTCCATTTCCTACACTTACTTACGGTTTGAACTTTAATGCTTATTGGAAAAATTTCGATTTTAGTTTGTTTTTTCAAGGTGTATCTGGTAATAAAATATGGAATGCCAAAGGACGCTTTCAATATATCTTAGATTATGGTAGTAATAAGAGTCTTGAAGTATTACGTGCTTGGACTCCAGAAAAACCCAACACAGATATACCAAGAGTTAGCCAAGCTGATCCAGCCAATAATAAGAGGTCTTCCTCTTTTTATATTGAAGATGGGTCATATTTAAGACTTAAAAACATGACGATTGGATATACACTGCCACAGTCAATCATGAATAAGGCAAAAATCAGTGGAGCCAGAATATATGCAAGTGGACAAAACCTTTTAACCTTTACAAATTATGGCGGATATGATCCAGAAGTGGGTCGTAATAGCAATGGGGGCAGTAATCCTAACAATATTGGTGGATTGTTGAATAATGGTATTGATCAAACAGCTTACCCGAATGCAAGAATAATAAGTATAGGGGTTGATTTAACTTTTTAATTTTTTTAATATGAAACGGATACTCAATAATATCAATAAAAGGAAATTTTTAATATTTCCATCGACTTTCCTTATAGTGACAATGCTCACTGTAAATTGTAGCAAAGACGAACTTAATCTAACCAATCCTAATAACCTAAGTACAACCAGTTTCTGGAAAACAGCCGATGATGCAGAGAAAGGATTAGTATCCTGTTATGGGCCATTAACAACTATACCAGGTTGGGGTAGGATGATGGGTGCGATACTTACCACGCATCGGGGAGATGATGTTAACCCTTTTTCTTGGCCAGCGGTGAGTGATCCTGGAACTTTAACCGTTCAGGCAACAGACGGTAGAGTATCCGAAGGTTGGGGGGAACTAAATGCTATTATTGCAAGAACGAATGCGGTTCTGTATTATGTTCCTCAAATCACCATGGATGAGGCTCAAAAGAAACGGATATTGGGTGAAGCCGCATTTATGAGAGCAATGGCACGTTTCTATCTCATAAATATGTGGGGGAATATTCCACTTATTCTGAAACCCGTTGAAGAAGTTAATGATTTATTCGTAGAACAGGCATCTCAACAAGCAGTATGGGCATCAATTATTACTGATTGTAAACTTGCTCAAAGCTCATTACCTGAAACAGTGAATGCTGCAAATGTTGGTAGAGCCACTTGGGGAGCTGCTACTGTCTTATTGGGAAAATCTTATTTATTTACCAAGGATTGGGCAAATGCTGCAACTGAATTTAAGAAAATTGTAGATAAACCAACCTTGTATAAACTTGTAACTAATTATGAGGATAATTTTTTGACAGCGACTAACAATAATGCAGAATCTATCTGGGAACTTCAATATCAAAGTAATCAGAACGCAAACTGGGGATCAAGTGGAACAATCAACGTGTCAAGAGGTCAAGGATATGAACCTGACGTTGCACCAACAGCCTACACAAGTCAGGGAAGCGTTACTGTAAATAAATGGGTTTTTGATGCCTTTATGGCTCAGAAAACCAAGAGTGGGAAAATAGACCCACGGGCTTATGCCACTATGATTTGGGATTATCCTGGTGCAAAAATTTATCAAGACGATTTCAAAGCCAAATTGATTGGTTCTGATGTTAATAAAACATACGTAAGAAAATATCTAAACTTTGATAAACAAACGTCATTAACACCAGGTGGGTGGTTTTATTCTTCCAATAACCGCCGTATGATTAGATTAGCCGATGTGCTGCTAATGTATGCTGAAGCACAAAACGAAGCATCTGGGTCAGACGTTAATGCTTATGCCGCCATTAATCGAGTAAGAGCCAGAGCTAATATGGCTGATATTACCCCTGGACTAAGTAAAGAAGACTTCCGTAACGCTGTAAGAAATGAAAGAGTGCTTGAATTATCTTTGGAAGGCGACCGAATCTTTGATTTATTACGCTGGGGAACTATGGCAGACGTGTTCATTTCACATCCTGAATATCGTTCAAATAGTGGTGGAACATTTATTAAAGGCAAACATGAATATCTGCCCATACCAGCAAATGATGTGAATGCTAATCCAAAAATAAAACAAAACCCAGGGTATTAGATTTTGACCCATACACTTTAAAGTAAATAATATTAATGAAAATCAGAGATTACTGGTAAGGAATTAAAAATTCTTTGCCAGTAATTATCTAAGAATTGCCAAAATAAAGCAAATCCCAATAATATATTGGGATTATTTTTTTATGAAAAAGCACTACCGCTCTGCATATATATTCTCACTATTGTGCATACTTTTAAATGGATGCAAAAAAAGTAGTCCGCCACTTTTTGAAAAATTATCCTTCAATAAAACAGGAATTAATTTTATCAATACCATCTCCGAGAATGATTCTGTAAATATGTTAAATTATTATTACTGTTATAACGGCGGTGGTGTAGGCATTGCCGATTTTAATAACGACAACCTACCTGATATTTTTTTTACAGGCAATATGGTTTCTTCCAAACTATATCTTAATAAAGGAAATATGCAGTTTGAAGATATCACCATACCATCAGGCTTAACTACTCGTGATTGGATTATGGGAGTATCGGTAGTTGACATTAATAATGATGGCTTTATGGATATCTACCTCAATGTTGCAGGTCCAGAGTTTGCCCGAAAACACCATAATTTGCTATATAT
This sequence comes from Arcicella sp., assembly GCA_025356745.1. GTDB lineage: Bacteria > Bacteroidota > Bacteroidia > Cytophagales > Spirosomataceae > Arcicella. The sequence continues at coordinate 21,159 of JANXRS010000216.1, read as the reverse complement.
TAATCAAAAAAATGGGATCGGTTCGTCGCCACGATTCAAAGAAGATGCTGCAAGTTACGGACTTGACGATAGCTCATTTTGTGTACAATCAGCCTTTCTGGACTATGATAGGGATGGTGATTTGGATATGTACCTACTTACGAATGATGTAGATCGTGTAGGGAAAAGCTACATTTTGCCCGCTTCTTATGCAATCACAGGAGGCAAAACCATTGATCGTTTTTATGAAAATGTGGGGGATACCTTAAATCATCCGTACTACAAAAATGTTTCGGCTAAGGCTGGGATTATACAGGAAGGATACGGATTAGGCTTAGCCATTGGTGATTTGAATGGCGACGGCTGGCCAGACATATATGCCGCCAACGATTTCATGCCCAACGACCAACTCTTTATCAATCAAAAAAACAAGACATTTAAAGATGTTGCCGCTAAAAGTATGCGTCACCAGACCTTTAATGGGATGGGCGTGGATATTGAGGATATCAATAACGATGCTAAGCCCGATATTATGGTTATGGATATGCTACCAGAAAATAACGAACGAAGGAAAACCATGATTGCCAAGTCAGATTATGAGAGCTTTTTCTTACGTCAAAAGGCTGGATATGTTACTGAATATATGCGAAATACTTTACAACTAAATCAGGGAAATGATAAGTCGGGGAATCTATTTTTTTCGGACATAGCTCAATTTGCGGGAGTTCATGCAACGGATTGGAGTTGGGGAGTATTACTTTCAGATTTTGACAATGACGGCTTTCGTGATGCCTATATCACCAATGGTTTTGTGAAAGATATTACGGACTTAGATTATATTAATTACAGTCAGGAAAATAATATGTTCGGCACAAATAAAGCCAGAGATGATAAATCAAAGGGCATGGTGAACTTACTGAAAGGAGTCAAATTGTCCAATTATATGTTCAAAAACAAAGGTGATTTGTCATTTGATAATATGACGGCACTTTGGGGTTTAAAGTATGATTCCTATTCTAATGGTGCCGCTTATGCCGATTTGGATAATGATGGCGACCAAGATTTGGTAATCAATAACATTAATGAAGAAGCATTTGTCTTTGAAAACAAAGCAACAAAACCCAAAACAACTGAAAATAGTTACTTGCAACTGATTCTGAAAGGTAGTAAGAAAAATATAAACGGCATTGGATCTACCGTAACGCTATATTGTGGGAAACAGCAATTTTATAATTATTTTTCTCCTGTAAAAGGTTACCTGTCCAGTATGAATACGCCTTTACATATTGGTCTTGGAAAAATCAATGTTATTGATTCGCTTAGGGTGGTTTGGCAAGATGGAAAATTACAAATTGTAAAATCCATCAAGGTAAATCAAAGGCTAACGCTTCGATATGACAACGCTGATGATGTGGAATTGAAAAAAGTTTTAAAATCCACCGTTTTTAACGGTGCTAACAAACAATACAATATTGATTGGAAGCATACCGAGAACGAATACAATGATTTTATAGATGAACCCTCATTGCTTTCAATGTATTCAAAAAAAGGTCCAGGCATTGCAGTAGGAGATATCGACAATAAAAATGGCACTGATTTTTTCATAGGAGGGTCAAAAGGAAATCCTGGGACTTTGTTTCTGCAAACAAATACGGGGTCATTTGTTCAAAAAAAAATTAATAATTCAGACGCTCAATACGAAGATATAGGGTCGCTTTTATTCGATACTGATAACGACAACGACCTTGACCTTTATGTGGTAAGTGGGGGCAGTGAATCAAAAAATGAATCAAAGGCCTTTAATGACAGATTATATTTCAATGATGGTAAAGGAAATTTTGTCAGACAGAAAAGTGCTTTACCGTTAACAGCTTCAAGTGGCAGTTGTGTGGTAGTTACAGATTTTGATAAAGATGGTGATTTGGATGTATTTAGGGCTGGGGCTTTATCCGTGGGGGGAGATTTTGCTTCTCCACGCAGTTATTTGCTTAGAAATGACGGCGGGAAATTTACGGATATTACTGATAAAGCTGCTTCTGGATTGAGCAAAATCGGGATGGTAAATAGTGCAGTATGGTCAGATTTTGATAATGATGGTTGGCAGGATTTAATTATTGCGGGGGAATGGATGTCCCCCACTTTTTATAAAAACCAGAAAGGGAAATTCATAAACGTTACTGAACAAACAGGTCTAAAAGATATGAATGGTTTGTGGAATAGTATCTTTCCCGCTGATATAGACAATGATGGAGACGTGGATTATGTATTTGGCAACATGGGAACAAATATAGATTATTCTCCATCAAAAAATCAACCCTTAGAAATTTTTTATGGCGACTTTGCTAATACGGGGAAATATAAGGCTGTTTTTACTACTTATATATTGGATAATTCTGGTAAGAAAAACCCTTATCCCATTACTTTTCGGGATGATTTTTTTCAGTCAATGCCCTTATTGAAAAAAAAGTTTGCCAATTATCAGTCGTATAGTGTAGCTCAATTAAGTAATATTTTTAGTAAAGCAACATTAGAAAAGGCAGTACATCTTACCGCCAACACATTTCAAAGCTGTATTTTGATAAACAAGGGCAACGGAAAATTTACCGTACAACCTTTACCTCCCGAAGCACAGTTCTCATGTATATATGGCATTCTTGCTACGGATGTAGATTTGGATGGAAATTTGGATCTCTTAATAACTGGTAATTCACATTCAAACGAAGTAGTGTATGGTTGGATGGATGCCTCTTTGGGATTGTTATTAAAAGGCAATGGGAAAGGTGATTTCAAACCTCAATCAGCAGAACAAAGCGGTTTGTTTTTGCATGAAGCTACGAGAGGGGTTGGATTGATGTATGACTCAAAAGGACGCAAAATCATCATGGCAGTCGCTAATTCTGATAGTTTAAATCTTTTGTCGGTCGGAGACAATTCAACCTCTCCAATTATATATGCTCATTCAGATGAAGTTTACGCAGAAATAACCCTGAAAAATGGCAAAAAACGAAAGCAGGAATTTTATTTTGGAGCTGGCTACCTGTCGCAACAAGTTCGTGCAATTTGCCAAGATAAAAGCATAAAATCCTTTCAATTGTTTGATCAAAACGGAAAAACTCGAAAAATAGTTAACTTCTCAAATTAAATAAGGATTGGCGACACATTCTGGGTTGCTACCTGCCTTCTAAGAGATTGCAAAGGAAATGCTGTGATTTTGGCAACGCACAATTAAGGGGAAATGGAGAGTTTTGATTTGAACAAATCATTGATTTCTAAAACATTAAAACCGAATGATGCCTTCGTAATTGAACACTAAAAAATGGGAATACGAGCAAAAAAGAAATTGATTACGGCACTTTTTTACTCGCACTCTCTCAGAAGTATTTTGATTTCAACACACTCGAAAGTGCCTTTTTGATTCTCACAAAAGATATGCAAACATAGTATTATAAAGCATCAATATAGAATCAAATTTAAGGATTATTTTATTATAAATTTGTATTGTATTTATAGAGTTATGAAATAATAAACCATAAATACTTAAATCTACTTTTAATAATATATTAATAATCTCATTGTATCATTCTTAAAAGCATTAATTCAGAATTTTTGGTGTAAATGATATTATCGACTTCTTTTTTAATTAAACTAATATCATATTAACATAATATTATACGATGTATATTAAATCTATTGAAATTAAGGACAAAAGATTTAACCTTTCTGATGGAATTGGTTCGGATGCCACTCATACTACACCACAATACGCTTATGCAGTATGCTGTTTAAAAACGGATACCGCAGAAACAGGAATCGGTCTGGCATTTACTTTGGGAGCTGGTACAGACCTAATTTGTAAGGCAATTGAATACCTTTCGGTTGATTTGGTTGGAAGGGAAATTGAGGAACTAATGTCTGATTTCGGAACAGTTTATAGTAAAATGGTTGATTCTCCTTCATTGAGGTGGTTGGGTCCACATAAAGGAGTTATTCATCTGGCTCTTGCGGCAATAGTAAATTCCTGTTATGACCTTTGGGCAAAATCACGCAATGTACCTTTATGGAAATTGTTACTTGACCTTTCCCCAGAAGAATTAGTCAATACATTGGATCTCAGCTACTTGGAAGATGTCTTCACCCGAGAGCAGGCGATTGCTTTGCTTAGAGACAATCTTTCGACGAGAGATATGCGTAAAAAAGTTTTATCAACAGGTTATAAAGGATACGATACCTCAGTCGGATGGTTTAATTTTTCGGATGAAAAAATAGTTGAAAATACGAAAAGAGCGATGGATAATGGTTTTACCGCTTTGAAGTTGAAAGTCGGTTCTAATGATCCTTTACGTGATATTCGCCGAGCTAATTTAATACGGAACACTGCTGGGTGCAACGCAACGATTATGGTGGATGCCAACCAGAAGTGGAATGTAACTCAGGCTCTGGATATTTGTAAGCGTCTCGGCGAAATAAATCCATTTTGGATAGAAGAACCGACACATCCTGATGATATAATTGGACACAAGACCATTGCAAGGGCAATTGCTCCGTTTAAAGTAGCAACTGGGGAACATATTCCGAATAAGATTATTTTCAAAAACTTTTTCCAAGCAAAAGCAATGGATTTTTGTCAAGTTGATACGGTTAGAGTAGGTGGCATTTCTGAATTTTTAACAATAAGTTTACTTTCTAAAAGTATGGGAATTCCTGTTGTTCCTCACGTGGGTGATATGGGACAAATTCATCAGCATTTGGTATTATTCAATCACATTGGAATGAATCACGAACATTTATTTTTGGAGCATATCCCTCATTTGAAACAATATTTTGTAAATCCAGCAGTGATTGTGGATGCTCATTATCAAATTCCTCAAGTATCTGGAAGCAGTAGCGATTTGAAAGATTGAGTAATTTAATTATTTTAGAAAAATATCTGTGCTTATGAGTTTGTTGAAAGGTAAAATAGTGTTTCTCACGGGGGGTGCCGCTGGCATTGGGAAAGCCTGTGCCAACGCCTATCTAAAAGCTGGGGCGAGCGTCTCCATCATGGATTCGGATGAGGTTGCAATGAAAGATTTGAAGACAGAATTTGATAGTACCGCTTTATTGACTTTTGTGGGAAATGTTTGTTCTGAACATGACATAAAGCGGGCGTTGGAATCAACCTTTGGGACTTTCGGTAAAATTGATGTTATCCACAACAACGCAGGAATTGCCAGTCCTTCAAAAACCCTTGACCAAACTAATGAAGAAGAATGGGATAACTTGTTTATCGTAAATTTAAAAAGTGTTTTCTGGACTACTAAACACGGAATCGAATATCTCAAACAAACCAAAGGCTGTATTCTTAACACAAGTAGTATGGTTGGTGAAATGGGGCAAGATAATCATGCCGCTTATGTGGCAACCAAAGGGGGAATGAACGCTCTTACCAAAGCTATGGCACTTGATTATGCCCCATTTGGAATCAGAGTAAATGCAGTTTGTCCCGCTGGTGTTTTGACTCCCATGTTAAGAAAATGGATGGTAGAACAACCTAATCCAGTAGAAATTGAAGATTATCTTAATAATATTCATGCCTTAGGATATTGTCCAGAAGGCGATGTGATTGCTGATGTGGCGGTGTTTTTAATTTCTGATTTGGCACGATTTGTTACGGGAAATCTGATGCCAGTGAGTGGTGGGGCTGAGTTGGGTTATAAAAGATAAATGAAATGACTGTACAAAGAACCGCCATGGCATTGGACTTGAAAGACGACCAAAATCTGATTTCAGCTTATGAACAATACCATCAACCCGATGGTATCTGGGCTGAAATTCCCGTGGGTATAAAAGATTCAGGCGTTATAGATATGCAAATTTATCGGATTGGAAATAGGTTATTCATGCTTGTTGATTACGATGAAAATACCAACTTGAAAGATATTTTTGATAAAATGAGTACCATGCCAAGACAAACCAAATGGGCAAAATTGATGGCTGGATTTCAAAAAAAACTCGCAGAAACCCAATCAGGGGAACAATGGGCATTAATGAAACCCGTATTTCTATTAAACGAACATATTTGAATGAAAAATAGAAACGTAGTCATAGTTCCGTTACTGGCTGTTATGAGCCTTATGTTCATCTGGAATTTAAGTCGTAATATCAATGACATATTAATTCCACATCTAAAAAGAGCCTGTCAATTGACCGACTTTCAATCCTCCTTAATTCAATCGGCATTTTTTGGGGGCTATTTTTTATTGGCTCTTCCAGTTGGGCAATTTATCAGTAAATACGGTTACAAAACAGGAATGATAGCGGGATTGCTGATTGCCGCCATAGGAGCTATTCTTTTCTTCCCAGCGGCTGAAACTCGATATTATCCCCTTTTTCTTGGGGCACTTTTCATCATGGCAGCGGGATTTACCTTCTTAGAAGTTACTGCTACCCCATATATTTCAGTACTTGGTAATCCTGACCAGGCTTCCAGTAGGCTGAGTTTAGCCACCGCAGTTGGTTCTTTGGGTGCAACCATTGGTCCATTCATTGGGAGTCGTTTCTTGCTGCACGCCACTGATGTTTCACCGCTAATAGTTGCTGGGTTTAATCCATCTCAACTAAATCAGTATCTCAATGCGGAAGCTCAGTTGGTAAAAACGCCTTACTTGAGTTTAGGAAGTTTGTTTGTAATTATTGCCATATTGCTGTATTTTGTAAAGCTCCCTAAAATTCAGGAGGACAGTAAAATATCCCATGGTCTTAAATCTGTATTCAAATTCAGGCATACAGTTCTTGGGTCATTGGGGGTATTTTGTTATTTGGGGGCTGAGGTCGGTATAGTAAGTTTCATGATTCGTTACGCAAAATCATCGGGAATCATCGGGTTGACTGAACAAAGTGCTGCATTATTCATCACCTTTTACATGGCTTTAGTGTTGATTGGAAGGCTTGCGGGAGCCTACGGATTACGTAAATTGAACCCTACAATAGTCCTGATGGTATGTTCGCTTACGGCGATAGTATTGATTTTTATATCCATCCTAAGTTCGGGGCATAGCTCTGTGTATGCACTATCGTTAGTAGGTCTTTTTACTTCGGTCATGTATCCGATACTTTTTACATTAAGTATTAAAGATTTGGGTATTTATACCAAAACTGGCTCTTCCTTAATCATTATGAGCATTGTGGGAGGGGCAATTATTCCTCCTGTTATGGGACTACTTTCAGATTCATTCGGTATCAAACTTGCCTTCATTGTTCCAGTAATTTGCTATGCTTATCTGGTATATTATGCAAAAATTGGTCACATGGTTAAACAACAAATTTTAGAAAAACAGAACACAGTTTTAGATATTTTTTAATAATTAATTTTTATGAAAAAGATTATTCTTGCGTTACTTCTTGGGGTTATAAGTTCACAAGGTTTTTCTCAAAATCTTGAAAGGCTCAAATGGTGGTCAGATGCTAAAATGGGCTTATTTATCCATTGGGGACCTGTTTCATTGATTGGCGAAGAAATCAGTTGGTCTCGTAAAAGGTACGGAGCTTCCAAATATGATGCCCTTTACAAAAGATTTAATCCCGTCAAATTCAACGCAAAAGAATGGGTTGCTCTGGCAAAGGCATCGGGAATGAAATATATTGTGCTAACTGCAAAGCATCACGATGGTTTTTGTCTTTTCGAAACAAAAACTACTGAGTATAATATCATGAACACCCCTTTCGGACGGGACGTGTGTAAGGAGCTTGCCGAGGCTGCACACGAAGCTAACATGCCAATTTGCTGGTATTTTTCCGTGGCAGATTGGAAAGACCCTGATTGTCGTAATCCCAAAACCAACTCAGTTTTTGCCGATCGTGCCGTTGAACAAGTACGTGAATTATTGACAAACTATGGTAAAATAAGTTTGCTCTGGGTTGATTATGAAGGTTCTCCCAGTCCAATTGAGCCAAAGCGGGTTTTTGATTTGGCTCGTAAACTCCAACCAAGAATCATTATCAACAATCGCTTGGAACCTTTTACGCCCGATGAATCGCACGCATACCTCGGTAAATATGCCGATTACACAACCCCAGAAGGCTTTGTTGCAGGATATGGAGCTGTACCTTGGGAAACTTGCACGAATATGGGACATCAATGGGCTTGGAAATTCAACGATACGCCCCGTAGTTTGAAAGAATCTCTCCATACTCTGCTCCGCTGTGTTGGTGGTAATGGAAACTTACTTTTTAATATTGGACCTGACAGTTTGGGTACTTTCCCTGCGAATTTTGCGAAACGAGCGTTTGAAATGGGAACTTGGTTGTCTAAAAATAAAGAGGCGGTTTATCACACAAAAGGTGGCGTTTTGACTCCCTCAACCGACTATGTAAGTTCCTATAAAGACAATAAAATGTATTTACATTTATTAACCAATACCTCAGAAAGCATTAACTTACCAGCCATACCCGCCAAAGTTATAAAAGTAAATATCTTAAACGGGAAAGCGGTTAATTACACCCAAAATAAAAATGGTATCTCGTTAAATGTACCGCTGAACGAGCGAGATTCTATTGCCACTATTATAGAATTTACCTTGGATAAATCGGCATCAACTATACGCCCAATTATCCCTATTTCAACTACAAATTCGCTGGCTTACGGAAAAACTGCTATGGCTTCAAGTTCTCTGGGAAAGTTTCTGCACGATCCTACTGCTGCATTTGATGATAATTCTGAAACCTATTGGAAACCTGGACGACGGGAAGATGTAGATTTCAACCAATACTATGGAAAAGACATAAACTATGAATCACAAGCGTGTAAGGATTTATTTCACCACTCGGGCTTCTTGGAGGTGAATCTTGGAAAGCCTCAAAAAGTGGGAAAAATCAAACTAAGCGAGAGAAACAGAAATTCTGAAATAGGCAAATTTGAAGTTCAGTATTTGCAAAATGGAAAATGGATTCCCGTGGCAAAAGGTGACAAAATGGGTGAATGGACAAAAACTGTCAGCCCCGTGACTGCACAGAAATTCAGGGTAGAAATTTTAAACTCAAAAGGATACATTGGTATCAACGAATTTCAGCTATTTGCTGTAAAACCCTGATACATTCTGATACGCACATTAAAATATAAACTCAAACCCATTTTGTTATGAAATTTCAAAGATTGGCATTTATTTTAGCCATCATTTTTAGCAACTCCTTCACTTATGCACAGCGATTTGGCGGTGGAGAAGCCAACCCCAAATTGCGTACAAATAAGCAAGCACTTTCCCATTTTCAAGATAATAGATTTGGAATGTTTCTTCATTGGGGACCCGTTACGCTTCGTGGAGTTGAAATAGGCTGGTCAAGAGGAACGGCTGTTCCAATTGCCGACTACGATGAACTATATAAAGAATTTAATCCAGTTTTATTTGATGCCGACGCATGGATAAAAACAGTAAAAGCGGCGGGCATGAAATACATTGTTATCACAACTAAACATCACGATGGTTTCTGTTTATGGGATTCAAAATTTACGGATTATGACATCATGTCCACACCTTACAAAAAAGATATTGTAAAGGAGTTGGCTGTGGCTTGTAAGAAATATGGCGTTGATTTTGGCATATATTATTCTCTCGCCGACTGGCATCATCCAGATTATGCAACCCGATATGGTGGCGACCCTCGTCCCGTAAAATCGTCGAAAATGAGTCGGTATGTAACATATATGAAAAACCAGTTAAAAGAACTTATTGAAAATTATGATCCAACTTTAATCTGGTTTGATGGAGGATGGGAAGAATGTTACACCCACGAAATTGGGATGGATTTGTACGCATATTTACGCAATCTGAAAAGCAACCTCATCATTAACGACAGAATAGATAAAGCAATCACTGGTATTGAAGAGAAGAAATATGATAATCCTGAAAAATATGCGGGGGATTATGAAACTCCCGAGCAACGAATCGGGGCTTACAATGTTAATGAACCTTGGGAAACGTGTATGACAATTTGCCAGCAGTGGTCGTGGAAGCCAAATGACACCATGAAAGGACTGGAAACCAGTTTACTGACTTTGTCGAAAGTTGCGGGAGGGGGTGGAAATCTACTATATAACGTTGGTCCGATGCCAGATGGTCGTTTTGAAAAACGTCAGACTGATATGCTATTAGAAATGGGCAAATGGTTAGATAAAAATGGAGAAGCAATTTTCAAAACTCAGGGAGGACCATACGAACCTACCTCCGACTTTGTAACAACACGAAAAGATACCAAAATATACCTTCATATCCTGAATAAAGCCCTCTCAGGTATTACTTTGCCTATTCCTGAAAATGTTAAAATTAATAAAATAGTAAATTTAGATAATGGTAAATCAATCGCTTTTGATGTCGTTAATAACACTATTAAGCTTCAATTAGTACCATCTATTTCGATTCCTTATATTATCGAAATAGAAACAAACACTAATACAAAAGGATTGAGAACAATTAAGAGGAATTTGTATTAAGAAAACATGGAACTATCTACTATTTGAAACATTTTTCGTCTTTAAGGCTTTTTCATAAATTTTGTCACTAATCCCATACCATCAGCCTGGGGATACGTTTATTCATGATTAAAATAGTATTATAAATCTCCTTACCTTAAAATATGAGCTATAATCATGATAACAACATTTAGAAACTTTGCTCAAATGGAGCAAGATTCCAAGATTCCAAAATATCAACAATTAGTCAATACTTTATTGATTGACATCGAAAAGGGCAATTTTCAAACGGGTAAAAGACTACCCTCAATCAATGAAGCCAGTGTTGAATGTTATCTGTCACGAGATACAGTTGAGCGAGCTTATTGTGAACTTTACCGATTAGGAATTGTTACTTCTATTTTTAGAAAAGGGTATTTTATTTCAGGAAAATCAATTAAAACCAACACGAAGACTTTCCTTTTAGTTGGAAAAATAACTGAAAATATTAAAGCAATTTTCAACGCATTTGTCAATCATGCAGGTAAAAGTGTAACGGTTGATATTTTTACTTATAATTATAAAAGCGAAAATTTTAGAGAAATCATCAATAATCATCTAGGCAATTACCATTATTATTTAATTATGCCCCATTTGATAGAAGAAACGGAGGAAAATCTAAAATGCTTGAAGAAAATTACAAGCGGAAGACTTATTTTTCTGGACCAAACGATGCCGTCTTTGAATAATTCTAATTCATCCATTGTGAGTAGTTCTGGAAAAGAAATTTATGAATTAATGCAGAAAAATGTGGCAAATTTTAAGAAATATAAAACCTTAAATTTAGTATTGACCGAAGATGAATATTTTGACTCAGAATTAATAACAGGTTTTAGAAATTTCTGCGAGAATAATCTTTACGAATTTAAGGTACTCAATGGATTGAAAGGGGAGGATGTTGAAGAAGGTAATGTGTATCTTACGATGGAAGATATTGACTTAGTAGCAGCCATAAAATCTGCCCAAAGTCAAAATCTGGAGCTTGGAAAACAAGTTGGACTAATCTCATTAAATGCTTCTTGTTATAAAGAAATTTTAGCGGGGGGCATCAGTATCATTTCTTCAAAACCAAATGAAGTTGGCAAGTTAGCGGCTGAATTAGTACTCGGAAACAAACACCGACAATCACTAAGTGTTTCGATGGAGATGATATTGAGAAAATCGTTGTAAAATTTTCGGAAGTGTAAATCTATTAATTAACGAAAACCTTATTTAAACCGTTAATTGCTCATTTTGTTAACGAAAACAAAAAACATAATTTCAAATTTTTTCTGAATAACAATGGTTGCAAGTCCCTTATTGGGCCAAAAGTATTTACTACTGGACATACAGGAGTTTTCCCTGATCAGCATTTTTAAAAATGTCGTTTAATACGCCGATAAATCTTTTCAAAGACCAAATCTTAGCTTTGATGATTGAAAGTCCTTGCCTAAAATAAGAAACTGCCAACCGAGACGGTTTATTTTTATAGATTTTCTTTTTTTCAACTTTGTTTTCAAGACCGTGTTGAATACTTAAAACATATGCCATGACTACCAGAGCAACCATTAAACAGATTTTAGAATCTTGACGAAAATTTAAGTCTTCTAAGTTGAACCCATTGGATTTCAGGTGTTTAAAACATATTTGATTGGGCATCCCCCTATGCCATCTGATTCTATATCCATCCAATATTTGTGTTTTATCTTCAAGGGTGGAGATAAAGTATATCAAAGGTTCTAATGGGTCATCTTTACCATTTTTGACAATAACCACCGAGTAAATATTACCCTTCATTTGGAATTGTTTGAGTACACTTTTCTTAGTTTTTTTAGCTTTCAATACCATTTTCTCCAATTTGGAATAGACAAATCCCAAAGACTCCGAAATAGGAGTGCATCAAAAAGTGTGGGACAATTGATTTTTAATGTCCTTAATTAAAAAATTATTAGGTTCAATTAGTGACCCTTAAATGATTCTCTAAAACATAAATCTGATTGCCCCACACTTTTTGATGTATTTAGTCAAAGAATTATTGAGTTCAATTGGCTACCTTAAAATGATTCTTTAATAACCTACCTCTAATTGCCCCACACTTTTTGATGCACTCCGATTTGGATTATGCCCGAATTGGGTTTGCATCAAAAAGTGTGGGGCAAATGATTTTTGATGTTCATAACCTAAGAGCAAATGAGGTTCAATAAGCAATATTAAACTGACTTTCTTGAAATAAAAAGTGATTGCCCCACACTTTTTGATGTACCCCCTTACTCCACATAATTCATATCTTTTGAGAACGTTTCTTCCAGAAAGTATAAAGCAGACATAGCGACCACAACAGTAATCGTAGCAATGGTGACGGCGGCGTTATTTACGCCCAAACTGGTATTTGTTTTCAGAAAGGCAAAAGCAGACGTAAGCGGAATTGCAGACCCCCGCACAAAATTTGGAATAGAAGTAGCAACGGTTGCCCTAATATTGGTGCCAAAAAGTTCAGCTGCCATCATGACAAATAACGTCCAGTAGCCATTGAAAAAACCAATGATAGCAATAATGACATAAAATAATAACGTTGAGCCAATGGGTGCTAATAAATAAACGAGCATCGTACCGAAAGAAAGTAACATAAAAATAGCAATGGCTTTTTTCCTACTTTGAAGCCTTTGGCTTAACACACCACAAGCCAAGTTGCCGAAGGTTTGCCCCAAAAATGAGAGCATAACGGCTTTGCCAGCAATAATTGCGTGGAGCAGTCCGTGGGCTTTGCCAAATTCGGGGGAGAAAGTTACCAAAACCCCTACCACAAACCAAATAGGCATACCAGCAACGATTGCCAAAAAGTATTTTTTTAGCCTTTTCCCATTGCCAAAAATCATCATAATATCACCTCTATCTATTTTTTCACTTTTTATTTTTAGAAATAAACCAGACTCAAAAACGTTGATTCTTAATATCAACAGCAATAAACCTAAGCCACCGCCCACAAAATAGGAGATACGCCATTCAAACAAATCGGCTACGAAGTAGGCTAAAATACCCCCCAAAACACCCATGGTTGAAACAATGACGGCACCATAACCTCTGAGCTTTTGGGGTAAAAGTTCGGCAACGAGTGTAATGCCTGCGCCAAGTTCTCCTGCTAAACCCACCCCTGCAATAAACCGCAGGGCGGCGTATTGCGGTAAGGTTTGCACCAATCCGTTTGCCATATTTGCCAAAGAATAGAGAATAATTGAACCAAAAAGTACCGACAATCGCCCTTTTTTATCGCCCATAATGCCCCAAAGTACGCCGCCAATGAGTAGCCCTGCCAGTTGCATATTGAGTAGGAAAACGCCTTCGGGTAAGAGTTTGTCATCGGCGACACCAAGGGCTTTTAGGCTTGGTACACGCACAACACTAAACAGAAATAGGTCGTACATGTCTACCAAATAGCCTAACGCAACCACAATTACAGGTAGTTTTAACAGTTGTTTGGTTGTGGAATTTTGATTCATAGTGGGTCGTAAGTTTCAGGGGTTACACTTTATCTGGTACAATATAAGGGCTTCTGTATTTGCGAGTGAGCATGGCGTTGGCTTCTTTATCACCTATAAATATTTCTTTGGTAGGGTCGAAATGTAAAGTTCTGCCCAAGCGATAAGAAATATTACCTAAATGGGCAATACTTGCCGCCAAATGTGCCGTTTCTACGGGTCCATTTAAAATCTTTTTATCTTTAGCACGCACTGCTTCTACAAAATTTTTGTAATGGTCGCCACCAGCATTTCGGGCCGGACCGGGTTCACGGTTTTTGCCCAAAAAAGTCTTGTAATCTGAATAACCGTTGATGACCATATAGCCTTTATCACCATAAAAAATATTGCCAACTTCTACGCCATCTTCCTTATTGGTCATCCATGGACGCACCTCAAATTGAATCACTTTTCCTTCTTTTGGATAATTGTAGGTCGAAGTCAGCACTTCGGGCGTTTCTTTACAGTCATTCCACAAATATTTGCCTCCCGCCGAAGTGATGGTTTCGGGTAAGCCTACGTCTAAACCCCACATACACAAGTCAGTTTCGTGGATTCCTTGATTGCCAATGTCTCCATTGCCATAGTCCCAAAACCAATGCCAGTTGTAATGCACGTAGTTTTTACTAAAATCACGGACTTGGGCGGGTCCTTGCCACAAATCCCAATTTAAGCCATCTGGTACAGGTGATTTTCCGAGATTTCCAATATCTGGTCGCCATTTATAGACCGTTCCACGAGCCATATACACTTTACCAATGAGTCCATCTCGCAAATGTTTAATGGCTTCTTGAATAGCCACTGAACTACGCAATTGTACGCCATGCTGTACAATTCGGTTGTATTTGGTGGCGGCTTCTACCAATTTTCTGCCTTCAAATAGGTTATGACAACCTGGCTTTTCTACGTACACATCTTTACCCGCTTGACACGCCCATATTGCCGCCAATGCGTGCCAATGATTGGGCGTAGCAATGCTGACGGCATCAATACTTTTGTCGTCATACACTCTGCGTAAATCTTGTTCGGTCGCTACTTTTTTGCCGTATTTTTCTTCAAAAGCCTTTGCTCCAGCTTGTAGCACTACATTATCAACATCGCAAATGGTGGCAACTTCCACATTGTCTTGCTTCATAAATCCAGAAATATGGTCTTTGCCTCGCCCATTAATACCAATGACGGCAACTCGTAGACGGTCATTTGCTCCAAATGCAGTAGAGGGGATAATGGTCGGAATTGCTATCATGGCAAGCGAACTCGGAATTGTTGCCTTGAGAATATCTCGGCGTGTAAATTTTTTCATCATTTGCTTAATAGTTTAAGATTGATTAGAAATTATAATAAAAAAAAGTTTTTACCTTTTTCGGATGAGCGAAACTTACAGAACATAAAAAAATGTTAAATAACCGAATTAGATTCTACACATTTAGAAACTTGTGCTACTCTTTAGCCCCAACAATCTGGTAAACGTTTCCATCGGCTTTGGTCATGATGTACATTTCACCTTGGGCATCAATACCAAAATGTAAGTCAATTCTATCATTGCCGCACAAATTTCTGAGGGTTTCAATTTTGCCATCAAGCGTTAGTTTCCACTCTTTTATTTTTGCTGTTTGCCCTTGTTTGAGGTCGGCCATATCCAGATAAAATAATCTTCCTGAAGGAATATCGCCGAACAAATATTTGCTTTTTAATGCTGGAATTAAATTGCCTGTGTATTCGTAGCCACCCGTGATAGCCTTGGCTTCATCGTGATCGAAAGTGGCTACTGGATAAGTTACGTTAAAGATTTTATCATTAGCGGGCAAAGGATAAACTTTATACATATCTCCATCGGTATGAATCACAAATTTTCCTTCTCGAATCGGCCAGCCATAGTTTCGCCCTGCTTCGATTTTGTATAAAGATTCGATATTACCATGACCAATATTTGCAGTAAGCATATCGCCTTTGCTCGTCCACATGATTCGATGTGGATTTCGGAAACCGCTCGCATATATTTCCCTCAAAGCCTTTTTATTAGTCGATTTTGCGTAATGATTGTTGGCAGGAATACCATATTTAGCATTTTTACTATTCCTGCCCGATGGGTCGATGCGTAAGATTTTACCCCAAATTTGTTCTTCTTTGTTTGTCAAGAAAACGTAACCATTTTCGGCTGCTCCTCCATCGCCAATTCCGATGTACAAAAGTCCATAATCGTCATCGCCTTTTTTTGCTTTTGGATTAAAAGTGATTTCCTGCATACCATGAATGACGGACACTACATTCACTCGCATCATTTCACGAGATTTTCCCGAGAAAACTCCCGAAGCTGGATTATCAATTTTCCATTCGGAAAGCACCCATTGCAATGAAACCTTTATGGAGTCAGCATAAGCAAAATCTGCTTTTGCTGAACCTGTTTTTTCGCTATGAGTTGTGTAAAGTAGACCGTTGTTAAGAAAATCTGGATGAAAAGCAAAACTTCCAAAACCAGTAGCCAAACCTGGGGTTTGAATGAAATTTGGCATCAACTGAGCAAAATCTAAATATGCAACAGGCACATTACCTTCAATTTTATACAATTTTCCTCTCAAATCATTTACAAAAATTTGCCCTGTGCTTGGCTGAGAAGCAAGTTTTGTGATGCGGGTAAGGGGATATTTTCCACCTTCGCTTGATAGAGGAAATTGCGTAAATTGTTTTATATCAACGACAAGATTAGAAACTTCGATTGGCTCAGGAATTGGATTTTTGAGGCCTTCGCCATAGTTTTTCTTGAAATTATTTTTTATAGGCGTAGTCGTACTCAAATAATCAACAATGGCATTGAGTTCTGTTTCCTGCAAATGGTTGTAAGAAGGCATAACTGCCTTTTTATATGTTAGAAATACTTGAGTTGCTCGTTCATCGCCGGCAGCAATGACATCTTGCGAGTTTTTTATGAATTTCTTTACCCATGCTGTCGAAGTGACGCTTGTAATACCTGATAATCTTGGTCCAATACCATCTACTCTGATTTGATGGCAGCCGGTACAGTTTTGAGTAAATAATACTTGACCTTTGGCAATCGAAAGCGAATCTATCGGTTGATACGATACTTTAATATTCATTACATTTTTAGCAAAAACGCTCAGATTTGCACAGAAAAAAAGCAGTAATATGAAAAAGACAGTTCGTTTCATTGGGTACAAATATTTGATGGACAAATTTATTCTATATAAATCATTGTTGACCGTTGACTATTTTTATTCAAAGCCTTGCAATTGTCAATCCGCCATCAATCATAAAAACTTGCCCTGTCGAATAAGGAAAATCTCCTTTGGCTATAGCGGCGACGGCTTTTCCTACATCGTCTGGAAAACCCCAACGTTTTTGTAGGGTTAGTCCTCTGGCAATGAGTTTATCGTATTTTTCGGTAATGCCTTCAGTCATATCGGTTTTGATGACGCCCGGACGAACCTCAAACACTGGAATATTGAATTCACCTAATCGGGTAGCAAAAAGTTGCGTTATCATGCTTAAACCTGCTTTTGAGATACAATATTCTCCCCGATTGACCGAAGCAACGGTTGCCGAAATTGACGAAATTGTAATAATACTTCCTATAAAACTTTCCGAATCAGCTTTTTGCTCAATCATCCAGTTAGCAACTGCTTGTGTCAGAAAATATGTCCCTTTTAAGTTTATTGAAATTACATAATCGAAACTTTCTTCGGTGGCTGATAAAATATCGTTGCGTTTTTTGGGAGCAACACCAGCATTATTTACTAAAATATTTAATCTGCCAAAATGATTTTTGATTTTTTCGAGCATTGATTCTCTATCTTCGGTCGAAGCAATATCACCTTGACAATAAATAACTTTCGCACCTAATTCTCTTAAATTCTCTAAAACATCTTGCACGAAATTTTCATCTCTGATACCATTTATTACTAAATCAAAGCCACTTTGTGCCAACTTTTGGGCAATTCCTAAACCAATTCCTCGACTTCCACCTGTAACTAATGCTACTTTTTTCATAGTTCGTCTTTAAAAGTTTTGAGCGATTCGGCGTGCGGATGATTTTTATAAACTGGGTCTAATGGAAAACAACCCGAATATAAACCATTGCGTGGGGCGGTCGTACAATCGGAGAAAGTACGGCACAAAAGTTTTCTTTGGATCGGGTGGTCATTCAGCATATCGTCGGGCATGGTTGGGTACGAAAGCACCATTCTGCCAAATCCTACGAAATCGGCTTTGTTGTTTCGTAGCACATTTTGAGCAATATTGGGTAGCCATTCTTGTAAATACGAGTACCCCGAACCAACAATTACTAAGTCAGGAAATGCTTGTTTCAGCCCATCGGCTAAATCAATCATGCGAGCAACGCCCACCAGAGGTTCTTCGGGCGGTTGATAGCCATCGGATGGTGGAAAAAGTGCAGGTCTTGTTAAATGAGGATTATAATAGGGGCTGCCAACAGTTACACAAATCAACTGAATACCAAGTGATTGTGCTACTTGGAGAAATGCTTTTGGTTCTTCTAAATCTACTTTTACTCCCGAATCGTCACAGCCAAAGGCGTATTTATACGTTTGATTTTGAGCCAAATCTGGTTCGCCTTCGCTTGTTTCACTTTTCTTGAATGGAGCAAAATCAATGGCACTGAGCCTTACGCCTATTTCTAAACCTGGTGCTGCTTTTTTGATGCCTTCTACGATATTTCTCAAAAATCTTGTACGATTTTCAAAACTGCCGCCATATTTTCCTTCTCGGTCGTAAGCACTCAAAAACTCATGTCCCAAATAGCCGTGGCAGTGCTTAATATCCACAAAATGAAATCCTGCTTTTTGTGCCAAAACTGCGGCTTTGATGAAATCTTCTATCAAAGCATCAATTTCTTCATCGGTCATTATAGGGTAATCATCGCTCAAATGGAACTTTTTATTGAGTTTTGGGTGATTATATAAGATTTTCGACTCAAATTTTGTGTTATCGTTGGGTTTGCAAAATCTACCTGAATGAGTTAATTGAAGCCCAATCAAAAGGTCGGTAGTCGAGCCATATTTCTCTGAATGCTTGTCAATGAGTAATTGATATAAATTAACAAATTCTTCAAAATTAGCCTCATTTATCACCAATTGACGTGGATTTGCTCTTCCTTCGTGTGTAACCGCAACGGCTTCACAGCCCCACAGTAATTTTGCTCCGCTGATGGCAAAATTATGCCAACGTCTTTTGGTAAACTCACTTGGGCGACCATCGGCTGTGCCGTCCCAGCCTTCCATTGGCAAAATACAAAGGCTATTACCGATTTCTCTGCCCGAATTTAGTTTTACTCTTTTCTTGAAAACTGAATTTTCGCCAAAAAGCAATTCATCATCAAAATCTAATTTTAAATGATTTACCGCAAGATAATTTCGTAAATCTTGGGCAGTTTTTAATTGAGCTACTCTTGTATATTTTGGTTTGAATTTTTCTGCCATTTTTTATTAATTTTAATGACTAACAGGATACGACCGTCGCTCGGTTCGCTCCACAACTTTTACAAACAATTAAAAAACGTATAATAAGGCTCATTATTAATGATTTTCTGAACATAAAGTGCTACTTCACGAACGTGATAGTCGCCCCACATACATGACTCACCATTGGCAATTTTGCTACCTTCTGGCACATAATCCCAACCATTTGGTTGGTGATAAATAGAATGTAAAATTAATCCTTGATGGGTTGGATTTTTACTCAAATAAGGCTCATCTAAAAGCGAGTTTAGCACTGTTAGCCCCGCTTGCCAGTATTTTTTTCCTGCTTCGGTTTCGCCTTTTTGTAGTAAATAGTTGCCTAATCTCAATAAACCTTGCGAACCAATGGCTGCTGCCGAACTATCAACTGGCTCAAAATCATTGTACGGATTTGCTTTTTCATTCAAATAATCACCTAATTTATGTAGATTGGGTCCACCTGTATCCCAATACGGAATTCCATCAATGGGAGTATGTTCTATATAAAAATCACAAGTAGCACGTGCGGCTTTTAGCATATATTTCTCAATAAAAATTCTACCACCAATAGCTCCAAGTTCGGCTTCTTCGAGCGTTTCCAAAAACTCCAATTGCTCGGCAAAGCCACACATTGCCCATGCCAACCCCCGTGTCCAAGTGGTAAAACCTGAATAACCTTGTTGAGAATTTGGACAACGAAAATTGCCATCTTTCACATTAAAGATACTCTCGTGGGCAGCTCTACCCAAAACATCGTAAGAATCTCGACCTTCACCATAAAATACCGAATAATCTGCCGTAGCTTTTATGTGTTGCAAAGCCCTATCCAGCATATTGATTTTGATATCGCCCTCGCCTTGAAAAACATGACCCAACTGATGACTAATAACCAAAGCCCGACACGAACGAATGGTATCTACAAAAAGAGAATGACTACCATTAAATGAATGAATAAAGCCTGTGGGCGGCACTCCGCCATTCTGAATAGTCGTCCAACGACTCGCCTGCACTGCTCCCGAAATTTTAAGTGCCAATTCATAAAAGTTTTTCTCCCATTCGTTCAGGGCAATTTTGCCTTCTCGCATGAGGCGTAGCAGATTTCCATAGGTACTAACATTGTTGAATCCGTGGTCGTGTACGCCAATATGGCTAATGTGAGGAGCCATGAATTTAAGCGTATTTTTTCGTCCAATGTCAAGAAATTCTTGTTCGCCCGTAGCATCAAATTGCAAAATTGCCGAGCCAAATTGAAAGCCCTGTGTCCATTCTGTCCAGCCACGGGTGGTGTATTTTCCTTGTTTAGTAAAAACGGGCGAGCCTTTTGAAACATCATAATTTTGCTCAATTGAAAGTATTTTCTCACCTGAAAGGTGCCAGAACGTACTAATTTTTTGGGATAAATCTTGGGGTTGGAGGTCGTATTTGATTGAAATCATGGATAGAAAATGAACAGATGATACAATGGATAAATAATAGAATTGAAAGACATTTTTTCTACCTATTTACTCATAATTCAGCTTAATTTTTAGCCAAGTTTTTAACAAGGTTAAATCGTTTTTCATAACAAATAAGAATTCCTTTTTATCTATTGTGGGATTTCTTACATCATTGATTTTGGAGTGCATCAAAAAGTGTGGGGCAACTGATTTTTAATGTACTTAATTAAAAAATTATTGAGTTCAATTGGCTATCCTTAAATGATTCTTTAAAAACATAAATCTGATTGCCCCAC